>PDTW01000009.1 GCA_002749055.1 Candidatus Altimarinota bacterium
CTCTTCAGCTTGTTTTTTCCCAACCTCTGTAAGTTTTGCTTCATTTTTATAGTCAAATAAATCTTTGTCATTGTAGTCTGTTCTTCCATGTCTTACAAAAATCACTTTTGTTATTTGCCCATAATCTTTATTTGCTTGATATAGTTCTTCAATAGAACCAATAACAACTTGTTTTTGTTTATCTTCATTTTGCCAAACTGGAATTGCAGAACCCCAATATCTGTTTCTTGAGATATTCCAATCTCTTGCTCACTCAAGCCATTTTCACATTCTACCATTTTTAATATCTCAAGGAACCCATTTTATATTTTGATTGCTTTTTATTATCTCATTTTTTATTTTTGTAACATCAACATACCAAGCTGAAATTGCTTTATAAATAAGAGGAACTCCACTTCTCCAACAATGTGGATATGAGTGGTTTATAGTTGAGATTTTTACTACTGCATTTTGTTTTTTTAATTGCTCAAGAGCCATTTCATTGTAATCAAATACCCAAATTCAGTTATCTTCAAGCAAGTTTTCAGTTTTTCCTGAGTCATTTATATGAGTTACAAAACCTAAATCTTTTTCTTTTCAAATTTGGTAATCATCTTCTCAATAAGCTGGTGCAATATGAACTATTCCTGTACCACTTTCAGTAGTTACATGGTGTCATTCTACCACACTATAAGCATTTTTTCATAAATAAATTTCATTTCCTAAATCTATTCAAGCTTCTATTTGTTCTTTAAAATCAGAAAAAAGAGGTTCATATTTTATTCAAACTAAACAAGAACCTTTGTATTCTCTTACCAAAGTGTAATCTTTTTCTGATTTATAATAATCCCCAAGTCTATCTTTTGCAAGAATATAAGTTTCTCCATTTTCTTTATCAAGAATTTCTACATAATCAATATCTTTTCCAACTGCAAGACCAAGATTTGCAACCAAAGTCCAAGGAGTAGTTGTCCAAGCTAAGATGTATTTGTTTTCACTTCAAATAACTTTGAATTTTACAGTTACAGTTTTATCTTGTTTATCTTTATAACCTTGGTTTACCTCAAAGTTTGAAAGGGGAGTGGACATTCCCACAGAATAAGGAACAACTCTGTGTCCTTCATATATAAGTCATTTTTTGTACATTTCAGAAAATACCCACCAAACTGATTCCATAAAATCAGTATCCATAGTTTTATAATCATTTTCCATATCTACCCATCTTCACATCCTCTCTACAACTTTTTCCCATTCATCTACATATCAAAACACATTTTCTCTACAAGTTTCATTAAATTTATGTACTCAAATTCTTTGTTCTAAGTCTTCTTTTCCTTTTATTTCAAGTTTTTTTTCAACTATATTTTCAATAGGAAGACCATGAGTATCCCAACCAAACTTTCTTTCAACCTTTTTTCATTTCATAGTTTGGTATCTAGGGATTACATCTTTTATAGCTCATGCTAAAATATGTCCGTAATGCGGAGTTCCAGTTGCAAATGGAGGACCATCATAGAAGTTAAATTCTTCAGCATCTGCTCTATTATCAATAGACTTTTGGAATGTATTATCTTTTTCCCAAAAATCAAGAATAGCTTCTTCTAATTCTGGGAAGCTTTGTTTTGGGTTTACTTTTTTAAAGTTTGTCATGGTGTGTGTTATTAAGTTTTTAAAATATAAATTATTTTAATATTCTAATATAAGCTTTTTTTTAAAATACCCATTTTTTTTTCATTTTTTCATTTTTAAATCTAAGATTTCATGTAAATTAAGTCATTTCAATTCATAAATAGCATCTAAAACTTCAAGTAAATCTCAGACCTCATTTTTGAGTTTTTCCATATTTTCTTTTTCTTCTATTACTTCTTGAGCTTCCTCAAGTAATTTTTCAAAAAGTAAATCTTCATATTCTTTTTCATTTGCAATATATGTTTTGAGAATATCTCAATTTTTTTCTGCAATTTCAGGAATATTATCCCTTATTAATTTTTTCTTTCTCATATAATGTATATTAGAAAATTATTTTTTGTAAATTCTATTCTTTTAAGTAATGGTCCTGAGTAAAAACATATTGTGATTTTCAAGAGTGTTGAATAGCAGAAATTTCTTTATAAAAATCTTGTAAAATAATAGTAGGGAAAATTTTAAAGCTTTTTAAAATTTAAATCACATCATAATTTAGTTAGTTATTTTCAAATTCTTTTTTGTAAATTACTTGCATTTTTTGGAGATATAATTTGTTTTTTTGTTTCTTTTTCTAATTGTTTTCTAGCTATTCATGCTACATTTCATCATTTTTTAGCTACTTTTTTATTTTCACTAAAATCTTTTGGTTTTTCTTTTTTAGAAATCTCTGTAGTTGAAGCTTCTGCTAACATATTTAAAACTAATTCCAAATTTGTCATATTATCTCTTAATCATTCTTTTTTTAAATTTTTAAAATTTTTATATTCTTTTGTAGTCATTCCTGACCAAGCTTTTGTTATTTCATCTGTTAAAATTGCATATTCAATTCACTTTTTTACTCAACTTGCTTCCCATTCATCAGTTAATTCTTTTCTTACTTCTATACTTTTTAGTCTTTGGTTAATCCAGCTTTTACTATATCATTTTTTCAGATAAGTTTCCATAGCTCTATCAAATATTTTTTCAGGATCTTCTGTTTCTTCTATTCTTTCATAACCAACTTTTGCAAGCCAAATCTTAAAAGGTTCAGCTTTTTTGCTTGGAATACTTTGAATAAGTCTTAAAAGTTCTTCTGTATCAGCTACATCAGTTTTATAAAATTTTCAATCTGATGATTGCATTTTCAGTTGACTACAATTTGTAGCCATCTGACTTCCTTCCTTTTTTAACCTTGTTTTTAGTACACTCCAATATTTTCTTGGATTTGCGCTTTCTGTTAAAACTTCTATTACATCAATAATAGAAAAATACCATTTTTCTTTTTCATTATCCCAAGACACACGAATATTTTTATCTTGAAATAATTTTATAGCAGTTTCTTTTTTCATAGTTTTTTTATTAAATAATTAATATCCTCTAGTACTTGATTTAGTTGTTTTTTCATAGTTTATAAATTTACCAATTAAAGTTTGACTTTTTTAGATAATTTTAATGTTCCTAGGGAACTAGAAAGTTAAAAACTTTTATTCTTTAACTCTTAGAAGTCTAGCTTTATAAAATTATTTTCTTCACAAAACTTTCACACTATATATTTGCAAAAATTTTATTATTTTTTATAGTTATTTTTGTAATGTTGGCTGAATATCTGGTTTTGGTGAAGAGAACTTAGAGGTCTACTATTCTTAACCTAGGATAAAGCACAAATAATTATTTTCCCCTAAGGCTTAGGGAAAGCTTGAAAATAATATATTGGTTGTATCAGAAAATATAACAATTTACTGTAGTAGTAATTCCTCTTTTGATACTTGGGGGTTGGAATGACGATTCCACCTTAGCAGAGTCCCTCACATTACACTTTAATCTTAGTTTTCTAAGATTTTTTTATTTTCAAAATTTCATAAAATAAAAAAGTATAAAAAAAATTTTTTATACTTTCGGTCCCAAAAATAGGGAAGAATACCACCTAAAGTTATACTCAATTTTATTTTTTTAACGAAGAATTTCAAACTCCGAGAGGTTCTAATAACAATTTTTTGCTTTCTTCCTCCAGCTCGTAGTTGATAGCTACTCAGATGCTTTTATTAGTTTTATTATAAGTAATAATATCGTTATTGCAAAAGTTTTTTATGTATTGTATGATTTCATAAAATATGATGTGATTTTTATTATCAGGAGATATTTTAAATTGTTTGCTAAATAATCTATAAAAGTTAAATATCATAGTTAATCATGAGACCTGAAACTATTTTACTTAACTAAATACTTACTTATTTTTTAAATAGTACTCTAGATTTACTCATATTATTAATCAAATTATTCATAATATAATTAATTCAAAAAATATTGAAACAAAAAAAGTATTGTAGGACAAATGTAAATTTTATCACTTGTTTTCATATATTAAGATTTAATTATAAAAATAATGTATTTCTTGTTTTTTTGGTTTCTAAAATATTTTTAGAATTGAGAGTTGATCTTTCATAATTAATAATTTATGAAAGATTTCATTATTAAAGTTAAATCTTTTTTTGGATTTTCTTTATCAAAATTATTCATCTTTAGGATAAATTCTTCTACACTTAAATTATTAATAATATTAAGTCATTCACGATTATGATAATAAACTTTATTTTTATCAATAGCATAATCATAATTAACTACTTTAAATGTTTTAACATCAGAATTTTCTATACTTTTTCAGAAATAATAAACTTTATTTTTATCTTTAGCATAATATGAATTTTTTATTGTTTCAAATGTGTCTCTATCTGGGGCTTTTATCTTTTCACATTTAGTTTTTATTCTAAAAATATCAGGAGCAGACCAACTACATATATAAATATTATTTTTATCTTTTGTATAATATTTGTTTAGTATTGTGAAGGTTTTTGGATCAGAATTTATAATTCAAGTTCTTTTATCATACTTTCTACAATTATCACAACTACGTCCAGCTTCAACATTGTAAAAAACAGTAAAACTATTTTTAGTATAATATACTTCTCCAAAAAACTCTTGATTAATTCTTATAGTTCTTATAAAAAATAAGTAGATGAATAATATTATAAAAAAAATTATAATTATTTTTCCTTTTCTAATTTTTGGAGAGCTTTGTTTTTTTAAAAATTTCATATATGAAAATGAAAAAAGTTATTTTTTAAATTTTATCAGTTATTTCTTTTAATAACCACTAGTATTCTATTTTAAAATCATTTTATTTTATTATAATTTCAGGAACTTTAGGATGAGAAAGAAATTCTTGTGGAGACATTGTTCTACCATAAGCTCCAGATTGAGGCATTACAACATAATCTCATATTTCTGCTTCTAATCAGGTTCTTCATTTTGCTAAGTAATCTACAGAAGTACAAAAAGGTCAATATACATTTACAGTATCTTCTGGATTAATAATAGGCTTATCTGCTCAAATACTTTCTAAAATATTATATATTTCTCTATTTGTAGAATCTTTTGCTTTTACTATATCAACATGATAATCTACATTTAAAACTTGTGGTCTTTTTAGTGCATTTGTTCAAGCATAACATATAATTCATTTATTTTCTTTTCATATTTTTTTTATATCGTTAATTTTTGTAGCAAAGTATCACATATCTGCTCATAAGTATCTTCATAACTCCAAAATTAATTTTTTATCAGTAAAGTTATACTTATTTATAAGTTCTTTTAATCAATTAGCATATTTTTCTATATCAAACTCTCTAAATCATCCATAATCTATTCAAAAACCTCATCAAAAATCTACAACTTTAAATTTTAATCAAGTTGTTTCTTCTATATCAGTTATAAATTTAAATGTTTCATTTACACTTCTTAAAATCACATCTGCATCCATTATTTGAGAAGCTGGATACATATGAAATCAGTCTACTCTTATATTTTTTAATTTAGAAAGTATTTTTAAGTTTTTTATTGTTTCTCCTTGAGCTAATCAAAATTGAGTATCAGCACTTCAAAGTTTTACTCAAGTTTCTCACTCTTTAAATTTATGTTTTGTATTTAATCTAAGTAATATTGGTTGGATTATTCAAAATTTTTCAGCTTTCTTATCTATTCTAACTGCTTCAAGCATAGATTCAACATTTAGATATTTTATACCATTTTTTATTGAAAAATTTAATTCATCTTCTTTTTTACCAGGTCAAGTATATATGACTCTAGCTAAATCATATTCTCAACTATTTAATACAACATCTATTTCTCATTGAGAAGCTACTTCTATTCATTCAATATTTGAGTTTTTTAATGCTTCTGCTACAACATTTGGATGAGGATTTACTTTCATAGCATAAAATGTAGAAACTTGTTCAGGCAAACAATCTAATTTTTTCATTTGTTCCCTCATTCTTTCAATATCATATATATAAATAGATTCTTCCTGACTACTTAATATGGTGTTTGCTATATGTTTAGGTGTTTTATAACTTTCAGGCTGTCTTATTTTATCCATTTTTTTATTAAATTAAAAAACCTTATTTTCATTTAAAAAATACTTCTATTCACTCTCTTACTATTTCCTCTTTTTTAGGCATAACTAAAATCATATCTTCTTCTGCTTTTACTTCTAATCCTCAATCATATCATATCAAAGTTCATTTTTTCAATCTCATAAAATTTTCTGCCTTGATAGCATATTTAAAGCTATTAGTTTTTGCTGTATAATATCAAGTAATTTTTGTGTGTGTTTTTTCTCATTCTATAATTTTGTAATACTTTTTTTCAATAATTCATAAAGTTGCTAAGAAATTAAGTAGTATTTTATAAGAAATCTCTGCTCAGTTTGGATTATTATGATTTCAAGCTTCAAAAGTAATAGCTTGTCATCATTTTTTATTCATATAGTTTTCTGTATCTCAAGCTATATTATTATTACCTTTTTTTTCGCTCAATTTTCACCATCATGAAATAATATTATTAATTCATATTTTTTTTGCTAATTCTAAGGAATTTTCTTCGGCATATGCAAAAGGGATTGATGGTCAAGAAGTAGAGTGCAAATCAAGTAAATAATTTGATTCTCTTATAAGTTTCATTAAGTCTATTGCTCTAGCTTCTTCATAACAAGTATTTTTGATATTATCTGTAAATAATCTGTTCATATTTTTTTCTACTTCTCTTACTCACTTTTCTATTGCTTGTTCATTTGCTTCTAGCACAAGTGTTAAACTTCATCTTAATATTTTTATTTCTCATTTTATTATTTGTGTAGCCAATTTTTTATTAGCCTCTATTCAAGAAGTTTCGTTTCAGTGAATTCATGAAAAAACTAATACATTAATATTAGTTTCTGAATTAGATATAGATTTTTTAGAGAAAATCATTTTTTTTGTTAAATTAAAGTATAAATATATTTGTCAAATCTTAAGTTTAGATAAAAGATTAACTATAATTTATAATACTTATTAAAAAATGGTGGAATTGCAGAATTAAATGCATAAATAAATTGATTTTTTCTAGTTAAAATATCATCACTCCAAGCTCAAAATGCTCAATTCTTCTTACTTGCATTCTCAATTCAAGTTACTTCACTTAATATTGGTCATAATTCTTGTTTTTCATAATATATTTTTTTATGAAAATATTTAGGAACTTCCATCATATTTGATATTCAAAAATGTCATTCTCAATTTTTATTAAGTAAATAAATTACTCAAAAAAGGTATGATTTTTCTCCTAAAAAATTTGTTCAACCCTCCATTCATATATAAAAGTCAGCTTTAACTTCTTTGCTAGAATTTATAGCTCTGTTTTTTGCTCCAAGCATATTTTCTTCTATACTTGTTGGCATATCAGAAATATCACTTTTTACTTTTAGAGTTATAAATTCTATTTCTTTATCTTTAAAATAAGGACAATTTGTGACTGCTTCTTCTATTGCAGATACTTTTGGTGGGGATTTTGTTCAAATTGCTATTTTTAGTTTCATATTTTATAAATTTATTTTAGAATAAAAATCTTTTTTATATATCAGTAGTTTTATATTTTTTTTCATGTTCTTCTTTTAATTCTTGCTTTTGTTTTTTCTTAATTTCACTCCATTTTGATTTTTTCTTTAATCAATTAACTTTATCAATTCATGAGATTCTTTCATAATATTTTTTTTCTGCCCTTTTTAATACATCTTCAAGTCATCAAATTTTTCATTCTTTTTTTAGTCATTCTATCAAATTTAGAAGATCCCAAAGTATATCTCAAAGTTCATCTTCTAAATAAACAGAATTATTTTCTTTTAATTCTTCTTCTACTTCTATAACTTCATCCTTTAATCAATCAAGATAAATTTTTGCTCAAGTATACCATTCTTGATTTTGGTCTATTTTATTTTTCTCTTTTACTATCTCTAATAATTTATTAAGCATAATTTTATAATTTATTTGCTATTATTTTTATCCAGCTATCTTGTCACTTAATATGAATTTCTTTAGTATTTATGATATTAAATCATATATTTTTTAATATATCTTCTAATTCTTTTTTTCAGTAATATATGTATCTTTTTTTAACTCAAGGTATAGATATGCTATTTTTTTCTATTATTTCTTTATCTTTTCTTAATTTTGTTGCTAAAAATAATATTCATCAACTTTTTAATACTTCATAAAAGTTTTTAATAGCTTTTATTCATTTTTCTTTGTACATATGTACTATTCAAGCATTACACCATAATCAATCAAAACTATCTTTTTTATAGTATAAATTCAGATTTATTATATCTCATAAAGTTAAGCTATTTTTTATTTTTGTGTCAGCTCTTTCAATTAATTTATCACTTATATCTATACCAAAAGCTTTATATCATAATTCATAAAAATATTTAACATCTCTTCAATAAGCGCATCAAGCATCAAGTATTTTTTTTCAATTTAATTTTTCTAAAAACAAATTATAACTATCAGTAAAATCAATTTTTTCTGTAATTTGTTTATATTTACAAAAATTATCATTATATAGTTTTTTTATTTCTTCCATTTATTCTAATTAAAAAAAATAAAAATTAACACTTTAAAATTATACTTAATTTTATTTATTTAACGAAAAACCTTAAATCCAAAGAATTAATTTGTTTTTTTTAATTTCTGGTAAATGTTTTTTAGTATATTTGTATTATATACTGCAAACTTATTTTACAAATTTTATTTATATTTTTTTAAAATATCCTCTATATTTTCAACACTATCTAATACATCGTTTCACTTTTCTTCAAAAGCTCAGATTCTTACAAAATCAATTTTTGCTTCATTTGCAAAGATTTTATCCATATCTCAATCTCAAAAATATAAACTATTATTATAAAAATCTTTATCATTAGTATAATTTTTGAATATTTTTAAATGTTGTTTTCATTTTTTTACTTTATCACTTCAATATACTAATTCAAAACAATCATTTATTCAACCTTGTTTTAATATATCTAATGCAAACTGTGTAGAGTTTCAAGTACTCAAAAAAAGCTTATATTTTTTTGAAACTTTTTTTATTGTTTTAGGTACATTATTAAAAAATTCAACTTTTTTTTCTTTTTTTCTAATTCTTTTATAAATTTCATCTCCAATTTCTTTTATCTTATTTTTGTTTAGAGACTTATCTTCTAAAATTATTTCTACTTGGTCGTATAAGTTCATTCACATAGTTGTAGTGAAAATATATCTAGCTTTTTCTTCATAATCTTTATCATATTTTTTAATAATATGTATAGCATTTTTTAATCAAATTTGATTTGATTTAATCAGTGTTCAATCAAGGTCAAATATTAAGTATTTTTTCATTTTTTTATTTTATTATAATACGTTATTTATTGATTTTTCTATAAATTCTCAATTTACATTACTATCTTTTATATTTTCTAGAAATATAATAAATCTTTCAAAATCTCTTGGTTTATTTTCTAGAGCATCCTTTAATTTTTTTAATGTAACTTGTTCATTTAAACTTTCCAGGTATTTTTTTAATCTTTCTTTTGCCTTTTTCTTTTCTGGGAAGTTAGAATCTAGAAGATTAATTAATTTATTTTTTTCTATTTTCCCTATTTCTACTTTTATATATTCTCAGTTTAGATTTGTTGATTCTCAATTTCTTTTTTTAGTTGTTTTTTTATATAAAATATCTCTTATTCATTTTTTTACTAGTTCAATTTGTCCTGTTTGTTTTATGTTTTTTTCTAAGTAATCAATTAGTTCCGAGATTTCTCCTGTTTTTATAAGGTTTCTTATATTGTTTAACTCTTTCTCATCTATTATTGTTAAATATTGAGATAATCATTCAATAGCTTTTTTATTTTTTTTATATAAAATCTTTATTTCATTAGATACTTCCTTAACTTCTCTAAAATGTTTTATAATTGATGCTTCTTTGGCTTTTTTCATTATTTTAATTTTTTATAAAATATACTATTCATTAATAATATCATAAATATTTTTTAAAATAAAGTTTTTTGGGTTTTAGTTAATTCTTTTTAGTATTTGTTTTATATTGCTATATTTTTCACTAAAAAACCTGTTTCAAGAAATGAATTTTTTAATAATTATATTGTTGTAATATTTTGAATTATCGTTCCATAAATCAGGAAGTTTTTTTGTTCAATTTTTATAATAGCTTTTAGCATCTTTATATTTTCATATTTCCCAAAGAAAGTTTCAACAAAATAAATAATTTTCAACAGAATAATAGTTTTTTATTAATTTTTTACAATCTTTTTCAGGATTTTTTAATGAATATATTTTTGTTAAATAATATTTTTCAGATTTTAGTTTCTCTTTTTCTAATCAAGATTTATAATCTCAAATTTTGTAATAATTATAAGGGTTGTAAGGAAAATATTTTATAGCCGTTTCGTAATTATTTTTATAAGCATATATCTCAGAAATATAAAATTTATATGAGTAGTAGATTCATAATATTGGTATAATTATGAAAATAAGACCTAAATAATTAGCTTTTACTTTTATTACCTTAGAATTAGATAATGAAAATAAAAGTATTATTAATAAATAACTTGCTATACTTGCAAAGTTAAGTAATAAAAATATGCTTCATAAAAAAAGAGATATATTAATAGGAGTTTTTTTATTTATAAACTTTTTTGTTATAGTTATGTAGATAGTAAGAATAAAAATTAATCATAATATTCAAAAATGGTAAAAAAAGTTAAGTATTATATTATGTGGTCTGTCTGCTGTAAAGCCTATTTGTTCAAAAATATATAAGTACTCTGATTTATAGTTATCAAATAAATATGATAAGGTTTCTGTTCATCATCATATAAAAAATATCTTAATATTTGAAAAAATTATTTTAAGTGTTGTTTCCCAAATAAAAAATCTTGATATTAAACTAGATAATTTTTCTGGAAATATCTTGATAATTAATATTATTCATAAAAATATGAAAATAGTAAAAATATATAGTTTATATTTTTTATTTTTAAATAAGACAAAAAATAGATAAGAAAATGTTAGAAAAATTGCAATAAAGCTTTTTGTTAATATCAATCAAATTAATAGTATAAAAAGAAATACTATTTTTATGTATTTTTTTATATTATACCTTTCATTTATAGGATATAAAAGTGGAATAATTAATAAGAAAAATAGAGAAATATAATTTGGGTGTCAAAAAGTTCAGATCAACCTATCTGATAATTCTTTGTAATCAAAACTAGGGAAATATAATTGCCATATTCATATAATACAAGTAATTAAAGCAGAAATTATTAATATTTTTAATAGATTATTTAATATTTTCTTCTGAGTATTTAATAAAATAATAAATACTCATAGTAGATTTGTGAACATTATTAGTGAATGTCCTTTTTCAGAGTTTCAAAAAAGGGAAGTATATAATGATAGAGAAAATATTGTAGAAAACAATATCATTATTATAAAAAATAATGTATATTTTGGAATTATTACTTTTTTCTTATTAAAAAAAGTTTTTATTCAAAATAATATTAAAATAATTCAAGAAATAATATTAAAAAACATTACTTTTGTGAATTCATAATTTCAATTTACATAAATTCACAGTTTTATTCAAAAAAAATCTAATAAATGTGAATTTATTATTGGAATGCAAAAAAGTAAAATACTTAAAATGATATAAATAGATTTATTTATTAATTTTTTCATAAAAAAGTTATTATTTTTTCTTTTCTTTTATAATCATAAAAAAAGAAATTATAAGAACAAATGAAAATATTATTTGAGTAGAATTTAATATATTTTCATTAAATATGTAATCAAATAAGATAGCTGATAATGGCCAAGCCAGTTCAAAAATTGTTGAAGCAGATGCAGAAACTTTTCTTAATCAATAATAATATAAAAATAAAGCTCATGCTCATGATGTAAAGACTATTATTCATAGTAATTTCCAGTGGAGTAATTCTAATTTTCAAAAATCAGAGAAATTTCAAAAAAGTAAAAGAATAATAAAAGCTAAAATAGTAGTTATTAGAAATCTAAGAGAACTTGCTAATTTGAATCATAAATCATTAACTAATGTTTTTCAAAACACGGTAGAAGAACCAAATGCAAAAGCTGCTAGAATTGCATAAAAAGCTGGGATATTTAAAATATCTATAGAAAAAATACTTTCTCATAAACTTCAAAATGCTATAAAATAAGCACTTAAAATTGCTATAATTGCCCAAATATAAAAGCTTTTAGTTAGTTTTTCTTTTAATACTATTGATGCTAAAAGCAATGCAAATATAGGTTGGAGTTTTTGTAATACTATTATAGTTGAAATTATAGCTTCTCATCTAAAAGCTGAAAAAAAAGCTTCAGTTATAGCTAGTGTTCAAATTAATCATCAAAATAAACATACCCATAATAATGATAAAAAATCTTTTCTTTTTATTTTTCTTATTTTTTTATAGCCAAAAAATAAAAAGGGGCTTAAGACTATTGCTCAAAGTAAATGTTCTAAAAAGACTACATTTATAGGAGAGAAAGTATAAAATTTAGGTCTAATTAAAGTTCAGTCTAAACTCCATAGAATTGCAGCTATTATAATTGATAATGCTCATACTAAGAATGATAAACTTTTTTTGTTCATATTTTTTTTATTAGGATCTGTATTTTTGAATGTTTATAAAAAATTAATAAAGTCTCTGAACCTTTTGAATAAAATAAGGAATTTAGCATATTTTTACTTCAAAAATTTATATATTTTTTATCATGTATTCTCAAATAAGAGAGTATCATCTTTTTTTATAATATCATCTAACTCATACTCAAGCAATTACTGCCATTTTTTTAAATCATGCTTGTTTTGCTATTCTTTCGGATTCCTCCATTAACCTTTTTCATAAACCAATATGTTGTCAAAAAGTACTTCATTTTTCTTTTATTCAAAGTTGATCTCAGAAAGTATGAACTTCTCTTATAATTGCACAGTTTTTTAGTTCAGGTAGTACCCTTAATATCTCAGCATTTTCCTTTGGTAATCTTAACCTAAGTAAGCTAAAAATAGTTCTATCATTTTTATCTTCAAAGGTTAAAAAATATTCTTCTCAGAGTGATGCTTTGTATTTGTATGTGTTGAGAATAGATTTTTTTGGGTTATTAGTTCAATCCTTTATTTCTCTATGTCTAATATCAATAAGTTTTATTCATTCTGCTTTGATCTGATCTTCAACAATTTGTCTAAGATTAGCTACTGTTGAGCCTTCTAATATTTCGGTCGCTGGAATATCTCTATATGTTCTATTTAGTCTCACATATTCAGGAATCATTTTTTCTAGCTCAACTGTTAAATTTATTAAAGTTTTATCATCATATGCTTTGAATCATCATTTTTTCCAAACTTTAGTTAATTCAGATTTGTCAGTTACCATCATTGGATATATTTTTAATTCGTCTGGCCTAAAATCTGGATTATCAAAGACTTCTTTTAGAGATTTTTTATCTAATTCGGGATTACTTCATAATAAATTTGGCATCATATGAGCAACTACTTTGAATCAGGCATCTTTTAAAAGTTTTGTTGCACCTATACTTTCTTTATTTCAATGTCATCTTTTGTTTAATTTATTTATTTCATCGATAGTAGTTTGATATCATATTTCTACTCTTGTAACTCAATAACTTCTTAATCTTTTTATTTCTTCAGGCGTTATCCAATCTGGACGAGTTTCAATAGCTATTCATATAACTCTAAGTCTTGAGTTTTCATTTAATTTTTTGGCTTCTTCTAATGTTTTTGATTTTTTAGCTTTGTATCATTGTTTTATTTTAAAAGAAGCAAATTTGTCTGAGCTAAGATCAGTTTTTTCGATAAATTTTTTCATTTCATCATAAGTATTGAAAGCATCATAAATTTCTTTTATAAATGTTTCTTGGTATTCTTTGGGATAAAAAGACCAAGTTCATCATATAATTCTAACATCATTTTTTTCAATTTTGTGTCATGTTACTTCAAGTGCACGTAATCTATTATGAATTTGCATTATGGGATCAAATTTGTTTAGCTGAGCTCTCATAACAGCTGGCTCATTTGGTATATAACTTTTTGGCAAATTATCAAAAGTAGGACAATATATACATTTTCATGGACATCACCAGAATTTTGTTAGTAGGGATATTACAGTTACTCAAGACAAGCTTCTAACTCATCTTTTTCTAAGAATTTTCTTAAAAAACAAGTTTTCTTCAAGAGTTCAATCAGCAATAAGTTCATTATATCTTTCAATAATTTCTATTGACTGAAAAGGTTTTTTTATTTTATATTTTCAGTAAATTTTATTTTTTATTTTATGGAAATCTTCTTTGGTAAATCAAGCTTCTCATTTCTCAGTTTTTGAAAATTCTTTTAGTCATTCAAGTCATCAATATATTAGTTCATCAACTATCTCTTGTTTTCAATCAAAGTTCACCTTTTTATCTACAATATTTCACATTTAGTATTAAAAGTTTAATTTAATAAAATTTTATTTCTTAAGTTTATTACTAAAGAGTATTTTTGCAAGTATTTCTGGATATTATTTTAATACATTCTTATTTTAATAAGTCAACTTTGTATTTTATGTTTTTTTTGTTATAATCATATTTATAGATTATAATTAAAGGAGTTATATAAACACTAAGTTAACTAATATATACATAAGATGAAAAAAATAATATTATTTACCTTATTAATTTTTACTTTTTTTTCTTGCTCAAAAGATTTGTCAATAAAAGAATTAGAAAATAAAAAAAGTAAATTAGAAAAACAATTAAACGATATAGAAAAATCAATAGAAGTTTTACAAACTTGAAGTTTGGTTAAACAGGATTTTTTTATTAAGACAAAAAAACTTTCTGAATTTTGAGGGGAATATGAGATAAAGAAAAATTGAAAAATTAATTCTACTCAAAATATTGTTTTGAGTTCAAATTCTGCTTGAAGAATTAATCAAGTATTAGTTAGGGAGTGAACAAATGTTAAAGCATGACAATTATTGGCAAGCTTGGAAGATAATATTTGAAATTATTGAATTAATTTATCTAGAGCACAAAATTCTTTAGAAAGAGCTAGAATAAATTATTCTTCGTCAGAGTTAAATTTAGATAAAGCTGTATCTGATGCTGAATTAAATTTGAAAAGACTTAAAGATAATTTAGTTTCCTTAAAATTGGATAAAGAGGAAGCTTTAAAGCAGGTGGCAATTCAGCTTGAAGATTCTGATTATGAAACTAGTAATTCAAAATCATCTCTTGAATTACAAAAATTAAATAACGCGATTGAGAAATTGGAATTAGATTATTCAACAAAATGAATTTCTGACAAAGAAACCATTATTTGATTTAGAGAGAGTTTAAAAAAAGATTACAATTCTTTATTGTTAACTATTAATGATGTCATAGAATTTAGCGATAATATTTTATGAATTACTAAAGAAAATAAAGATAAAAATGATAAATTTGAGGATTTTTTATGAGCAAAAGATGAAAAACAAAGAAAGCTTTCGGAGAATAATTTAAGAGATTTAATTAATTATAAAAATAAAGATTTTATTATTGATTTAGAAAGTGATTCTGAAGAAGTATTTTTAAATAATATTGATATTATAGAATCTTGATATGAAAAAACTAGAGAATTATTAAATAATTTAGAAAAGACTTTAAATAATTCTGTTGAAAGTTTTTGAACTCTTTGAGCTTCTGAAATTTCTTCTTTTATTTCAAGTATTAATATGTTTCAATCTACTCTTCAAGGTAATTATTCTTGATTTGTTATTTTTTCTAATAATTCAAAAAGTTTTATAAGAACATATTTATTGACACAAGATTCATTATTAAAACAAATAGAACTTTTGAAAAAAGATAAGGATATTTTACTTAAATCATTATCTAGTTGAAACTTGTCGGCAGAAATAAGTTATCAAAAAACATTAATTAATTATAATGATAAGATAACAACTTTAGAGTCTCAAATTGAAATGGCTCAGAGAACATTAGAAAATGCTAAAAAAACAAAAAGTATAACTTTGAGGAGTCTAAATAATGTTATTAATGAAGCACAAATATGACTTAGAAGTGCTCAAAAAGAGTATTCTAAATTATCAATTTTATCTCCAATTTCATGAGTAGTCTGAGAGGTCTTAGTTGATGTTTGAGAAGAGGTAGGTGTTTGAAGGCAGTTATTTTCTGTTTTAAATAACAATATTCCAGAGGTTAAGGTTAGTTTTGATAAAGAAGAGCTTAAAAATTTGAGTTTATGAGATAAAGCTTATGCAAATATAGATTGAAAATCTTTAACTTGAACACTTGTTTCTCTTTCTAGTATTGCCGATAAAAATTTGAAGTATATATGAATAGTTACTTTCGATACAGAATCTGATTTGATATGAGATGTTATAGAACTTACATTTAAATTGGAAACGGATAAGGTTTTACTTCCATTAAATATTGTTTCAATTTGAAATAATTCCTCTAAATGAAAATTGAAGAGATATAATTTTGCTAAAAAGATTGATGATTTTGATGTAAGTTTATGAAAGGTATTCTGAGAAAAAATAGAAGTAGTTGATTTGATTTATGATAATAGTTGATCATTGGTTGAAGATTTTGATATTATTTTAAATGATGTCTCAGAATTCAACAATGAAAAGTTTAAGTTGATAATTGATTAATATCTAAAAAGCTTATTTTCTAATATTTTTATTAAAAATTTCGAAAAGTGATTTAATTTTTTAGGAAATATAAATTTTTAAAGAAAAGATAATATGTTTAATGATAATTTTTATAAGTGATTCTTTGCATTCTTTGTTACGAAATTTAGAGTGTCTTTTTTGTTGATTTTTTTAATATTAGTTTATTGAATATTAAGTCTTATAACAATTCCTAAAGAATCTAGTCCTGATATAAAAATATGATTAATTTCTATCAAAACTCCATATATATGAGTTAATCCAATAGATATTGATAGATCTATAACTGAGAAAATTGAGAAAGAAATAAAAGATATTGATTGAATAAAAAAAATTAAATCAAGTTCTTCTGTTTGATTTTCTTCAGTAATAGCCGAATTAGATAATTGAGTAATTTCAAGAGATGTAATTAGTGATATAAGAGAAGCTATAGATAATATATCTCTTCCTGAAGATGCTGAAACACCCTTAATCTCCGAAATTAGTTCTAGTAATGAACTAATGTTTGAGGTATTATTATATTGAAATAGAAATAAATTTGATAATTTTTCTCTTAATAGTAAAGCAAAAAAACTTCAATCTCTTTTGGAGTGAAAATATTGAATAGTTTCAATAAATATTTGATCTGCAGATCTTAAATTACGTTGATGAATCTCAGATGAAAGTGATTATGAATTAAAAGTTTTGCTTTCAAAACAAAAGTTAGAATCACTTTGATTAAATATATGAAATATATCAAATATTATTAGGTCAAATAATAAAAATACTCCTATTTGAAATTACATTGTGTGAGATTTGAAATATGATTTCAGATTTGATTGAGAATTAGCGAATATTGAGGAATTAAAAAATATTGTAATAAGATGAAATTGAGAGTCTTTTGTTAAATTGTGAGATATAGCAGAATTTAAAAAAGAATATAAAACAGATAAAACTATAAATTATTTAGGTTTTTATAATCAAAAAGATTATAATTATATTTCGCTTGTTTTCAATAAAGAAAAATGATGAAGTGTTTTTAAAACTTCAAAAAAAGCAAAGGAAAAATTGCAGGAGATAATAAAAAATGATAAAGATTTTTTTTGACTTGAACTTAAATATATAAAAGATATGTCAGAACTTATCAAAGATGATTATAAAAATCTTTGAAGTACAGCTGTTACTACGATTATTTTAGTTTTTATAACTATATTATTATTTGTTTGATTTAGAGAATCATTAATAGCATCTTTTTTGCTTCCTTTATCATTTTTGATAACTTTTATAGTTTTGGATATATTATGACTTAGCCTTAATTTTTTAACTAACTTTTCATTAGTACTAACTCTTTGAATAGCAATAGACACAATAATTGTAATTATTGAATGAGCCAGTGAAAGATTAAAACTTTGATATAGTAGACTTAATTCTATATTATTGGCAGTATATGATTTGAAGGCGCCTTTAATAAGCTGAACATTAACTACTTTGTCAGCATTTCTTCCATTGATGTTTCTGCCATGAATAATGTGAAAGTTTCTTTCATATATACCTATTACAGTATTTTCAACACTTTTAGCAGCACTTATTTTATCTCTTACAGTTTCAAGTACCTTATTTTTGAAGTTATCTAGAAAACAAAAAACTTTTCATATTAATGAATCTTTTGAAAATATGTTAAGTGAGAAAGAGAGAGAATACTTAGCTAAAGATAGACAGTGAAAAGCTAAAAAAACAAAAAATACATTAAATATTAGAGAAAGATTTTTAGATTTTTTATGAAGACGCTATTTTAAGTTATTGTTAAAAATGATAAATAGCTTTAGAGCAAGATTGTTATCCGTAATTTTACCAATAATATTTTTGTTAATAACTTTTGTATTACTTTCTCCCAAAATAGGTTTTACTCTTTTCCCTGCGACAGATGAATGAGTTATGGATGTTTTTATAAAAGCAAAGACTTGAACTGATAACTCTTCATTAGAAAAGTATGTGAAAGTTATTAATAATAGTTTATCTTCTTATCCAGAGGTGAAAGTATTTAAAGTCTCAATACGAGGTAATACTATCGATCTTTATATAGAACTTTTTGATAAATTAGAAAGAAAAGAAAAGTCTATGAGGTCACTTTTTGAAATAGAAAGATTGGTAGCAGATGATTTAAAAGTATTAAAATCAGAGGGGCTTAAAGTAGAAGTTGAAACATTAAAAAATTGACCACCCTGAGTTAAGGCTGTTTGAATTAAACTTATAGCTTCAAATAATAAATACTTAGATACTTTGAAACAAGTATCTGATGATTTTGAAGAATATTTAAGATGAATCCCTGGTACAAAGAATGTATCAACAAGTAGTGAAGATAATCCATGACAATTTGTATTTAAGTTTGATAAAAGTAAATTAGATTTTGTTTGATTAGTTCCAGATGATATTTTAAGAGAGGTCTTTGCTTATACATCTGGTTTGAAAGCTTGAAGTATAAAATCAGAATATGAAGATAATAATATAAAACTTTTAGTTAGTGATTTTGATAAAAATTTATCTCCAGATGATATAAATAATCTTGTAATTACAACAAAAATTTGAAAAATTAGAGTTTGAGATTTTGCTGATTATAAATTTATGAAATCTCTTTCAATGATAAATAGAGAAGATGGTAAGATTATTATTTCTGTTGAAGCAGATAATACTAAGGATTTTCTTCCTTCAGAAATACAACCAAAATTAGTTGAATTTGCTAAGAATTATAATTATCCTAAGTGAATATCTTTTGAAGCTTGATGAGAAAATGAAGAAAATAATGATTTGATTATTTCAACTATAAAATCATTTTTTATAGCTCTTTTCCTTATATTTACTATATTAGTTTTTCAGTTTAATTCCTATTCAAAGCCTATAATTATTCTTTATAGTGTAGTTTTAGCATTGTTATGAGTTAATATATGATTGTATTTGACATGAAACCCATATTCTATGCCTTTTTGAATAGGTTTTATAGCTCTTACCTGAGTAGTAGTTAATGATGCAATTATATTAGTTGATAGAATTAATAAGAATGTTGATAGATTAGAGAGACATAAAAAAGATACTCTTAAAAAAGATTATTTAATTGCCGTATCTTCTGCATGAAAAAGTAGGCTTCAACCAATAATAGTTACGACCCTTACAACTATATTTTGAGTGTTGCCACTTGCTATGCAAGATGAATTTTGGGCTTGACTAGGTTTTACGATAATTTTTTGACTTTTTGCAGGTAGTTTTATGACATTATTCATAATTCCTAGTCTTTATTATCAATTATTTTTAAGAAAAAGATGAAGATAATATTCAAATAGCTTGCAAAATAAAATAAATTACCATACTTAAGTGGTAATTTATTTTATTATTATTTTTTTTATGATAGTTATAGATTGAGAATTTACTTGACTTGATCCGAATATTCATAGTCTTGTTAGTTTGTGAGCGGTTGATTTATATAATCCTGATAATCAATTTTATTGAGAATGCAGGATGTGGGATTGAGCAAGTTATAATTTAGAGGCTCTTGATATAAATTGATTCTCAGTAGATGATATAAATGATAAATCAAAAAAAACTTTGGTTGAGATGATAAAAGATTTTGATAAATGGTTAAAGACTTGTACAACTCCTCAGATTCTTATATGACAAAATCCTATGTCAGATATAGCATTTTTAAAATCTAGTTATGAAAAGGCATGACTAGAATATACTTTATGACATAGGAGTATAGATATGCATACAGTAGTATTTATGAAATATTTAGATTTATGAATTAATATTCCTCTTGATGAGTATTGATATAAAATTAATTTGGATAAGGCAATGGATTTTGTGTGAATTAAATGATGAGAGCCAAAACCACATAATGCTTTAACTTGAGCTAAATGTGAAGCTGAGGTTATTTGGAGAGTTATGAAAGGTAAAAAATTATTAAAAGAATTTAAAAATAATGAAGTTAGTGAATATTTGCTTAGAAAAGACAAATAAAAAAAGAAAGTGTTATTTGGTAATAATACTTTCTTTTGTATATGTCTATATTCACTGCCTAGACATATCATAATTTATTTTTTTGTCTAGGGGAATTTAGATCAATTTTGAATAATCAACCTTTATTATTCTTTGAAAGATTAACAAGATCTTTCAGAATCTAACTTCCCTTGGGCAGGTTTAAAAAGCTTTGCCGTCTTTTTTATTTTTATTTTTGGGCTTATTTTATTAAGTCCTTTATTATTATTTTTTAGTAATATTAATTTTTAATTATATCTGTTTAGGAACCAATTTATTTTTTATAAATTAACTCTTAAACAGATATAATTATTTTTTTATTACTATTTTTTGTTTTTATTTTTGAGTTTAGAATTTATTTCTAAACTTTGTTTTTTTCTTCTACAGGAGATCTTACTAGGTTATGTAAGTTCCATTCTAGGGGAGTCAGATTCTTTTAATGAACTGTAAGTTGTTTATTTAACTTACAAGTATATTATAACACTTTATTTTATATTCTTATAATAATATAACTGGACAAAATAGTTTTAATATTGATAATTTACTTACAATGTTTTATTTTTTCTTTTTATATAGCCAATAATAAAAAAACTAATAAAATCCTATTTTTTTAGTTTTTAACATGGCTTATTTTGTTATTATGGTCTTTAAAAGAGTAGTAAAAAGCTTGTTTTGTTTCAAAAATTTATACATTTAAAATTTGCAATAAGTAAATAGTTAATAAAATGTTAATAAATATACAATTTGTAATTTTTCATTGAAGAATTTTTAATTATGATTAATATATTATATATATTTGTATACATTAGATAATTATGGATTTAAAGAAAATTTTAGATGATAGTAAATATTTTTTATCTAAAAGTGAACTTGAAATTAATGAAAATGAATTGAAAAAATTACAGTATCTAATACAGACTCATTCAGGTTTATATTATAATAAAGATAAAATTATTATTAGTGATACTGAGTATGATGATTTATTAAGAAAATTAAAGTATTTAGAAAATAAATTCTGATTAGAAGTTAAGGTTAGTAATAATGTATGAAGTAATTTAAAAGAATCTAGTTTTGAGAAAGTTAAACATTCTAGACCCATGATAAGTTTGGATAATACTTATAATGAGGAAGACTTAAATGATTTTAATGATAGGGTAATAAAGAATATAATTCTTTCTAATATTTGGGAAGAAGAAAAAAGTGTTAAATACACAATAGAATTTAAATTTGACTGACTTTGAGTAGAATTAATTTATAAATGATGAAATTTGATTCAGGCACTTACAAGAGGGAATTGAATAGAATGAGAAGATGTTACTCAAAATGTTATGCAAATAGATAATATTCCCAAGGTAATTGATTATTTAGATGATTTAGAAGTAAGGTGAGAAGTTATTATGCCTATATCTATTTTTGAAAAATTAAATAAAAAATCAAAGGAGGAATGATGAAAAATTTTTTCTAACCCTAGAAATGCTGCTAGTGGTAGTATAAGATTATTAGACAATACTGTTACTAAACAAAGGAAGTTAAAGTTTTTTGCTTATGATTTAGCTAATTTTGAAGAATTTATCAAAAAAGAGAATATAAATAATTACTATAATGTTATAAAAAAGCTAGAAAGTTTAGGTTTTGATATATCTGCGTATTTTAAAAAGTGTAATTGAATTAATGAAATTATAAAAAGTATACATGATTTTTGAAATACAAAAAAACAAATAGATTTTGAAATAGATTGATTAGTAATAAAAGTTAATGATATATCTTTATGGAAAAATATTTGAACTACACAACATCATCCTAGATATGCAATTGCTTATAAGTTTCCAGCAGAAATATTAACTACAAAAGTCATATGAGTAGAACATAGTATTTGAAGAACATGAACTATAACTCCAATTGCACTTTTGGAACCTATTTTTATTTGATGAGTTACTATAAGTAGAGCTACTTTGCATAATTACGATGAAGTAGAAAAACTTGATATTAGAATTTGAGATTCTGTTTTCATAAAAAGAGCTTGAGAAGTTATACCTAAAATAATATCAGTTATTAAAAATGTTAGAAATTCACAAGAAATCAAAATAAAAGTTCCTGAATATTGTCCGAGTTGTGATTCAAAAGTTATAAAAGATAACAATAAGGTAAGGTATTATTGTGATAATAAATGTTGTTTTGAAAAAAATGTTTGAAAATTGACATTTGCTGTTTGAAAGCAATGATTTAATATTGATTGATTTTGAGAAAAACAAGTTAGATTATTTTTAAAAAAATGAATTATTTCAACTCTTGATAGTATTTTTTTAATTAAAAATAAAAAAGATGAAATATTAAATCTTGAATGATTCCAAGATAAATCAGTAAATAATCTTGTAGAAGCTGTAGAAAAATCTAAAAAAGTTAAGTTATCGGTTTTAATTACTTCACTTTGAATTGCTTGAGTTTGAAAAAAAGTTTCAAAAAGTTTGTCTTTATTGTTAAAAGATGTTATAAAAGGGAAGCAGGATATTTCTGAATTGACAATTGATGATTTCGAGTTAATTGATGATATATGATCGGAGATAGCTTTCAATGTAATTTCTTATTTTGAAGATATTTATAATAAAAAAATCGTAGAAAGATTGGTAGAATTATTAGAAATTGAATATCCAGAACAAAAAAAAGCTAATTTAGTATTTTCTTGAAAAAAGTTTTGTATTACTTGAAGTTTTGATAATTATAAGAGAGATGATTTAATTGAGATAATTGAAAAAAATTGATGAGAATTTGTTTGAAGTATTTCTAAGAAGTTAGATTTTTTACTTGCTTGAGATAAGGCTTGAAGTAAACTAAAAAAAGCAAATGATTTATGAGTTTTTGTTTTAAGTATAGATGATTTTCTTTTGAAGATTGACTTTTAAATATGAAGAAATTTTAGTTTTTATAGATTATTGTTTAAATAAAATATATGGGAAATAAGTTGTTTTTGGTTTTTTTACATTATATTTGACTGAGCCAAAAGAAATTAAGGGTTATTTTTAAAGATCAAGAAAATTATGAAGAAGTTTTTGATAATTTGAGTTATAATTTTTTAAAAAATTATCAAATAAAAGAAGATGCTATAAATAATATTTTAGAAAGAAAGAATAAAATTAATATTGAGTTAATAAAAACTAAATTAAAGAAAAGGGATGTAAAAGTAGTTACAATTAATGACAAAGAATATCCGGATAATCTGAAACAAATACCAAATTTTCCGTATTTACTTTATGTTAGATGAAAAATAGATAATTCTCCTAAAATTGCTGTTGTTTGAGCTAGGAATATAACTTCTTATTGAAAAAATATTATCCAGAAAATAATACCTGAATTATCTAAATACTTTTGCATTGTATCTTGATGAGCAGCATGATGTGATACTCAGTCTCATGTTTGTGCTCTTAATTCTTGAAACAAAACTATTGCTGTTATTGGTACCTGAATAGATAATGATTATCCAAATTGAAACAAATTATTATATGACAAAATTGTTGAGTCTGGTTGAGCTATAATATCAATTTTTCCCATTTGAGAGGTATGAAATCCATATAATTTCCCAGTTAGAAATGAAATTGTCGCATGATTATGAGTATGAACACTTATTGTTGAAGCAAAGCTAAAGTCTTGAAGTTTAATTACTGCAAATTTGAGTCTTGATTTATGAAGAGATTTATTTGCAGTACCTTGAGATATATTTAAATTGAATAGTGAGTGATGTAATAATCTAATAAAAACATGACAAGCAAAAATGGTTGTTAATACAGAAGATATCCTTGAGGAATATAATTGTAATACTCTTAGTATGTGATCAGAGAAAATTAATGTCCAATTTGATGATGAAATAGAAAAAAGTATTTATAATTATTTGTTATTAGAAAGTTTATCAATTGATGAATTATCAAAAAAATCTAATATCGACACTAAAACAATAAGTTTTAAACTATCCTTTATGGAAATAAAAGGTTATGTAAGAAAAATTTCTTGATGAAAATATGAAGTTTCTTAGTTTTTCTTTCTAGTTTCTGATTGACTTTTTTTTATAAAAAGATACTATTTATTATAAGGATTTTGCATAATTTCCTATAGAATATATATTACAAAATAAATAAAATATGAATATATTTTTAAAGTTTGAAGTAATAATTTTTTTTATAACATTATCGTATTGTGTATATTATATTTTTCATAGAATTTATATAGTGTATTTTGATGTAAAAAAAATAGTAGCTAAACCAAAATTATCTGAAAAAGAAAAAGTTGCGGATATATTAGTTAATAGAGAAAAGATTCAACAGCATTATAAAAAGGATAAATCATCAAAATCTGAACTTACAGATGCTACTAAAAAGAAAATTATAGATATAGTTAAAAAAGTTAGAATAAACTCAGCCAAATGATATTTTGATGCATCTAAAAATCTTATAGTTGAATGATTATCACTTGATAAATTTAATAAAGATCTTAATTTGGAACTTGCATTTATATATGAAAAAGAGAGAAATTATGAAAATGCAGAATATATTTATAGAGATTTAAGAGAAGTATTGAAGGATAATTATGAGGTATCTAAAAAATTATGATTTATACTTGCTATGCAAAATAAAATAGAAGAATCAATTAAAATTTATAGAGATATTTATTCTAATCAAAAATGAGATATGGAAGTTGTTGATATGCTTTGTAATCTCACTTATGAAATTAAAAAATACAAATCGTGTTTAAAGTTTGTGAAGGTATATTTAAAAGAAAATCCTAGAAATGTCGAGAAATTATTTATGAAGGCTACTTGTTTAGAACAGTTATGAAAAATATGAGAATGTATTAAAGTGTATGAAAATATATTAACTCTTCAACCATATAACACAGATGCAATTTATAAGAGAAAAGAATTAAAGGGTAAATTAAATAATGAGAAAATTTAATAGAAAGTATTTGAAACTAACGGAAATAGCTTTTATAGTTAATGATTCTTTGGAAAAATACTTTAAAAAAAGAACTTGATGAAGCTTGAGATAAAGCCGAGAAAGTTATAGAAAAAGTATGAAAAAATGTCCAGAGTGTGGGGCTGATTTAATATATAGATTTTAGTATAAGCTGAAAATTTATAGGTTGTTCAGCTTTGGAACAAGCATATTCGATGAAATATAAGCCAAATATTGGTTTTGAAAAATTTAAAGAAATATATAAAGAGAAATTATTGGTTCATCCTATGTTGTATAACATTAAAGAGATTTGAATAAATAAATATAAATTTTCGGTTCAACTAATATATAAAAATAAAAACTGAATAGAAAATAGGATAGAAAGATATAAAACAGTTATGGAAGTAATTGATTGAAAAGTAAAGACTATAAGTGTAAAAAGAATATACAAAGAAATTGTAGAAAGAATCAGTTATTGAAACAAGGAAGCTTATATTAAGTGGGAAAATGGAGTATATAAAGTATATCTAAAAACAAATGGGGTTAAAAAAATAGTCTATAAATGTATACCTGAGGGAGGGTGGATGAGAGAAGTACAAAACTTGAATTTTATAAATGACTGAAAAATCTTAGTGATGGAAGAGTCATGATATGAATTTTATTCTCTTAATTTTTATAATGTAAAAAATAGTAATTTAATACAAGCTATTTCTGTAAATAAGTATTGAATTACAAAAGATTGAAAATATATGTATATTTGTTCAGTAGGAGGGATGTGGCCAGATTTACTAAAAATTTATAACGTTGAAGATTTATCTTTATATGAAAATATTAAGAGTTATTTTTGAAAAAAAGAAGTAGTAACAAAATGTACTTGATATGATGCAAATTCAAATACTTTTAAATATAGTGTATGAAATTTTATGGAAGATTACAATTATATGTATGACTTTAATAGTAATAAAATAACTAAAATAAAATAATAATTCTTCTTATAAAAAATATATACTCTTTATATACTTAAAAAATAATTGAGAGTCTATGAAACAAAATGAAATACAAATTTATACTTCAAAAAGCTGAAATATAGAGTAAAATCTCTTGAATGAAATCAGTTTAGAATTTGGATAAATAAAATTTTAAAAAATTAAATAAAAATAAAAAAGTTGCAATTATTTAGATTTTTTCTAGAATAATTACAACTTAATAGGTAATTTTTTATACTTTTATTCGTATCTGAGATTTCTATTTACACAAAACTATTTATTCTCCCTATGTTTGATTATTTTTGATTATAAACTTATAGTATTTTTAGTTTTGTCTGTAATTTGTAGTGGTGTTTTTTTATAATTTTTATTTGTTATTTTTTCTGGAAAATCTGTTGAAATAAAGTTTCATGTATCATCTTCAGCTTTTGATCAAGGATATCTATTTGTTGGTCAATTATCAGTCATTTTCTCAGCATTCCTTCCAAACATCATAACTCTAAACCAATAATAAGCATTATATGTAGATAGTCATGCTTTTTTTAAACACTCTCAAACTTCTTCCCAGGTGAAATATTCTTTTCAATATTTTAACGCTGTTTCTTGAGACTCTTTTACAGCATCTAATAGCGAGTTAATTTCAGAACTAAAAACATCATAATTATTTATAATATTTTCTCATTTTTCCATTTCTCTTCTTATTTTATCAGGTGCTCACATTATAATTTGTAGTTAAAATTAAAGTATCTAATATATTAAGTAATTTTATTTAAAGGTCAAATTTTTCAGAAATCTATTTTCTTCATATTTTTTAATATTTTTCTGTAAATATAAAATTTGGATTAATATTATTTTGGGTTAATTTTTTTACGACATCATCAACCATTTGGGGAACTCAGCATACATAGAATTCTTTGTAGGCAAAGATATTTTCTTTTGAAATATGGTTAGTTACATATCATTTTTTGTATTCTTTAAACTTTTCTTTACTTAAATATATTTCAAAATCAAAATTAGTATTTTCACTTTTCCATTTTTTTAGGGTTTCTACAAGAAATAAATCTTTTTTATACCTTACTCAGAAAACTAATTTAATTTTAACTCAAGAGTTATTCTCTAAACAATATTTTATTTGATTATATAAGGGGGCAATACCAGTACCAGTTCATATAAACATTTTATTATTATTGTTATTTCTTAGAACAAAATTTCATGCTGGTCATATTCATTTTAAATTTTCTCACACTTTTGTATCACAAATAAATTTACTTCATCACCTTCAATTTTCAACTCTTTTAATTATTAGTTCAATGGTATTTTCTTTTTGATTTAGTATTGAGTATGCTCTTCATCCTATGTTATTAGGTAAAATAAAAGTTATAAATTGTCATGGAATCATTTTTATATTTTCATGTATTTCAAAAACTAGATGAAAAATATTTTGAGTTAGTTTATTTTTATTTACAAGCTTAAAATTTATCATAATAATTTTTGTATAATTATTTTTTAGTTCTTAATTAATAATAAAGATAATATAGTTTAAGTAAAATAATATTTGTAAATTAAAGTATAGTTTTTATACTATTTCATATATTTAATAATAAAAAAGATATTTTGATATATTTGTTTACATGAAATTCATCAAATTTAGTTAGAAAAAGTGTTTTTAAGTGGAAAAAAATGTTTATTTCAAAGTATTGAGATTTTAACTTAATCCATATTAAAAATGTATTAGATTTTGATAATAATTCTATTCTTGAAAATCTGATTTCAGAGAGTTTTTTATCTGAAAAGAAACTTATTATTATTGATGATATACCATTAAGTACAGTTGAAAAATGAAAAGAAAAAAAAGATAAGGAAGAGTTTATTTTTAAATTACTTTGAAAAATACCAGAAAATAATATAGTTTTATTTTCAAGTATTTCTCCTGATAAGAGATCAAAATTTTATAAAGAAATAAAAAAAGTATGAAAAATTCAAGAATTTAATTCTTTGTGAGAAGATGATGTTTCATTTAAATTAAGGCAACTTTATTGAGATAAAATTCACTTTAATGCAGTAAAGGAAATTATAAGGTATAAGTGATGACATATTGATAAAATAATTCCTGAAATTGATAAGCTTCTTATTACAAAAAATTTTATTTCAAAATATGATATAGTAGAAAATATTTATCCTGAATTAGAAGAGAGTATATTTATATTAATAGAT
>PDTW01000010.1 GCA_002749055.1 Candidatus Altimarinota bacterium
GGCTCTCCATAACCTTTTTAAATGAAAAACAGTAATAGTAGTGGCTCATAGACTTCAAACAGTAAAAGAATCTGACAGAATAATATTTATTGAAAATGGGAAAGTGGTTGAAGATGGTACACATAAAGAGCTTATAAAGTTAAAATGACAATATAAGAAAATGCTTGATTTGCAAAGTGGGTTTTAGGGACTTACTCTAAAAATTCGCTAATTTCTTTATTTACTTCTGTTTTATAAAATAAATCATTATGATTTCAATTTTTGATTTTTAAAAATCTTTTGTTTTTATTATTAATTTTATTGAATAATTCTTCTCAAAGTTTTAGAGGAATTATATTATCTTTTTCTCAGTGTATAATTAATAGCTTATTTTCGTAGTTTTCTAAATATTTTTCATTATTATAATTTTCAGAAAATATAAGCTTTACTGGAATGTAAGGGTATTTATTTCTTGCAACTTTGTATAATTGAGAATATGGAGAAATTAAAACTAATTTATCAGTTTTGAAATTCTTTGAAAAATATGAAGCTGGTCAAGTTCATATACTTCTTCACATAACATAAATTTTATTATAATTTTTATTTTCTAAGTATTCTCAAATATTTTTTACATCTTTTAATATATTTGAAATATTAGGTTTTATCCCAGGACCATCTGAATATCAATAATATTCAACCATAATAATACTGTTTCATGTTTTTTCTAGTAGTTCTTTTATGTACTTTCTATCACACATTCATCAAGCATTTCAATGAAAAAAAACTATTATATTATTTTTTTCTCATTTTCTTTCATAGAATCTAGTGTTTTTATAGATTTTCTTTTCATTTTGTTTGTAATAAGGACAATCAAAAAAATTTTTTTCTTTTGGGTGATTAGGATAATAAATCATATTTTTTTGATTAAAGTACAAAAAAATTAGTATTGCAAAATACGATAAAAAAACTACTCTTATTATTTTTATTAAAAAACTTTTATAACTAAATTTAAGTTTATTCTTCATATTTTAAATATAATTTATTTATTTTTTAATTTATATTTTTCCCGGAATTCTTTTTTAAAATTACTATAACGATTTTTTAAAATTGCTTCTCTAGCTTTTTTTGCAAGATTTACAAGCATATATAAGTTATGATAACTTATAAGTTTCATTCAAAGCATTTCTTTTTCTGCAACTAAGTGTCTTAAATATCATTTTGTATATCAAACACATACTTTACAATCACAATTTGGATCTAATTTTTCATTGGATAATTTCCATTTTTCATTTTTCATATTTATTCTACCTAAACTTGAAAAAGCTGTAGCATGTCTTCAAAGTCTTGTTGGTAATACACAGTCAAACATATCTATTCATCTGTCAATAGCCTCGATCAAATCTTCAGGAGTTCATACTCACATTAAGTATCTAGGTTTATCTTTTGGCAAAAATGGATTTATTATATCTAGAGTTTTGTACATATCTTTTTTGGTCTCTCATACTGATAATCATCATATTGCAACTCAAGGACAGTCTAAATTTGATATAAATTTTGCACTTTCTTTTCTTAAATCCTCATAGGTAACTCATTGGATTATAGGGAATAAAGCTTGTGGATATAGTCAATCTTTTTTTCTTTTTAATTCGTTTTCTTTCCATCTTTTTATACATCTTTCAGCCCATCTGTGAGTTCTGTTCATTGCTGATTTTGCATAACTATGACTACTATTTCATGGAGCACATTCGTCAAAAGCCATTATTATATCTGCTCAAAGATTTGATTGTAAGTCCATTACATTTTCTGCATTAAAAAAATGTTTAGAACCATCTATAAAACTTCTAAATTCAACTCAATTTTCATTTATCTTAACTAGACTATCTCACTGTCTTGTTTTTCACAATGAAAATACCTGAAATCATCAACTATCTGTTAGTATGGGCTTGTTATAATTTTGAAATTTATGAACTCATCAAAAGTGTTTTATTATATCTTGTCATGGTCTTAGGTATAAATGATATGTATTATTGAGGATTATTTCAGCTCACATTTCATTTAATTCTTCATTTACTATTCATTTAACAGTTGCTTTTGTTCAAACAGGCATAAAAATAGGAGTATAAAAACTCCCATGTGCTGTTTCGAATTTTCAGGCTCTTGCTAATCCATCATTATTTTCTAATTTAAAATCAAACATTTAATTATAATTCAATACTATAGTCTTTGAATTCTACTTTTTTATTTTTTCAAATCAAGTCTTTTAGATGAATTTTGTTTATTTCCTTTGTTTTATTTCTTTCTTTTAATTGATATTTTGTAAAAAATTTGTGTTCATATAGTAAATCAAGAGTTGAGTGATGCCAATCAGGGTCTTTTATTTTGATTTTTTTTATAATTTCAAGTTCTTTTTTTAATTTTTGTCATTTATCAAAAAAATCTTCTCTTCATAAATTATCCATATCAGAGTCTTTTATGATTTTTTCTAGAATATTTTTAGGTTTTTTGTATTTGGGATCAGTTGCTAATATAAGTTTCTCAACTATCTTGATTTTTTCTTCTGGGTACAAAATTATTTTTAAATAATTTGAGGCAATTCTAGCTCAAAAAACTTCGTTATTATCATATTCTATAATAAATCATGAATCGTGAAATAGTGCAGCTAAACATAATATTTCAATATTTTCTTCTTCAAGTCATTCTTTTCTTCATAGATATTCTGCTCTTTTCATCACGTCTAAGGCATGATTGTATTGATGATAATAATAATCTTCTAGTGGAAGAAGTATTTTATTAACATATCTCATAGCTGCATTTATTACAGAGTTTTTCTTCATAATTTATTTTTCAATAATTTTTAATATATCATTGTATGATATAATTATACTCAAAAATATCAAAATTGCAAAAAATAGAAGGTGTGTAAGCGTTTCTACTTTGTCATTTATGGCTTTTTTTCAAAATAATACTTTTAAAGAGCCATTTATCATTATAAAAATAAACCTTCATCAATCTAATGCTGGAATTGGCAATAGATTAAATACTCATAAGTTAATGCTTATTATTGCTCAAATTATAACCAAAAACATAAATCAAGCAGAGATATAATTACTTATAAAGCTAACTAATCATATTGGTCAACTTACTTGTTCTAGAGCTTCTTCTCTCTCTTTTTCATCTTTTGGATAAATCAACTTTTTTCACAACATTCATATAGCTTTGAATGTTAGTAAAGCTTGATTGTAAGTTTCTAAAGCTCAGTATTTTATTGAATCAAAAAATCAATATTTGTATTTAAAATCTTTATTATGAATAATATTTTCTCAAAGATAGCTTCATATTTTTCAGTTTTCTCATACTTTTATATTAATTATCTTTTTTTCCTTTTCTCCTTTAGGAATTATATTTAAGGATATTTCTTTTCCTTTATTATTATTAATTATTTCTATAACTTTTTTAGGAGAATTTGTTTCTATAAAATCAAAACTATTGGACTTTATTTCTAATAGTACATCTCAATTTTTTATTCAAGTCCTTTCTGCTGGACTTCATTTGATAGGGTATAATAACACTCAAGATTTTTTTTCTAGAAGTCATATTTCTAATCACTGTTGAACATTTGGAATTAGTTTTATATTTAGGTTTGTTTCTATTTTGTCATTTATTCAAATAGGTTTTATTCATATAAAAAAAGCAAAAGAAAATAGTAAAAAAGCTAAAACAAAGTTCATAAAAACTCATGCTAGTATGATTATAGCTTGTTGCCAATATGGTTTTGTCATTAAACTATCTTTAGAATAATTTTCTTTTATTTTTTTTGTTATAATTTCTATATCTGATTTTGGAATTTTATCTCAAGATTTATTATATAAATCTAACTTCTCATTTAAAAATTTTTTTATTTCATCATTTGATAATTTTTTTCATGATTTATCAAATAACAAAAATGAGTTTGGCATTTCTCATTTTAACCTTACAAAACCTCAAATTGGTAACCAATTTAGCGAAAAAAGAGTTCAAGATTTATCAGTAAATAATTTTTTTGCTCTTGGAGGAATTCATAGTCAAAATTCTTCTACTTTTACTCAAAAAGTTTTTGCAGCTTTAAAATGTCAATATTCATGTATTAATACTATCACAGAAAAAAGAATTAGAGCTGCTATTATTCAAATTATTATCATAATTTTTTTATATTTTAAAATAAAAAACAGTATATATAAAACAGTAAAAAATAAAAGTTTTATTTTTTTGTTTTTTTTATGATTTTATGCTATAATAATACAAATTTATTTATTAATTTAGAAATAAATGAGTACATCAAATCAAGATGAAGTGTTAGAACAAAAAGAAAAAGATAAATTAGATAAAGAAGCTGAAGATAAAAAAGTAAAAGAATCAAATCAAAAAGCTGAAATACTTAAAATATTAAAAAATTCATATAACTTAGATAATTCAAAAGAAGAATTAGTTAATATTTTTAGAGCTTGAAAAATAAGCTCCCAGATGCGTAAAGACTTAGAATTATCAAAAAAAGTAGCATGAGAGGATTATAAGGACTTTGATTTATCTAAAATAAGATATTTAGATATTGTTGATGCATTTTGAGATGATCTTGTTGAATTAAATAATTTAAAAGAATCTCTTAAACAAGCTATACTTAGTGAGTATGAGATTGAATCTCAGGAATATGATACTAAATTTTTAAGAAAAATAGAGGTTTTAAGTAAAAAAGAACTAAAAGAACTTCTTGGTTGAGGTGCTAAAACTAAAGAAGTATCTTGATGAGTTAATAATAGAGAAAAATTTATTAAAACTGTTTATTGAAACAAACTTCCAAATAGAAGAAATGCTTTAGAATTTTTTAAGGATTTTAATTTGGAAGAAAAAAGAAAAAAACTAAACAAAAGTGATAAAAGAGCATTAGATATAGTTATTTGAAGTTTTCAAAAAAATATGACTTTTGACTATAATTCAATACATACTCTTTTCGATTTAAATATTTTCTCTTTAGAAGACAAATTAAAAATTATTCATACTTTTTCTCCTACAATTTCTCTTGATAAATTAATTGAAAGCTGAGTAATTTCAAAAAATACATGAAAACAAATAAAACAAGATATTATAAGAAAAGATTTTGAAAAGCAGGGAGTTTTTTTGTATGACAAAGAAGTAAAAGCCTTAGCTTGAAAACTTAGAGATGATAAAATTTATGTTTCAACAAATAAATATATAAAGTCAGAGAAAGATATAAAACAATTTGTTAAAACTTGAGAATTAAGGAATGTTTCATCAGCATATAATTCTTTGTTAAATAAAATAAAAGAAAATAATTTATGATTAAATGAATTTAAGGATAAATTAAGAAAAATTTGAGTTGTTTCTAATCCTGATAATTTTAAAGTATGACATACAATTGTTATTAAATGAAATACTGTTAGTGAATCAGAAGATACAATTATTGATGAGTATTGAAGGCAAACCAAAAATAAGACAAAAAAAGATATAGTTTTTTATGCGAAAATAGTTGATGATTGAGATAAATCTTGAGTTATAAAAGTAGAAGAAAAATGAACTAATATTTACAATAGTTCTATGTCAAAAACATCTTATTTTTCATATACTTCTTTTTTATCAATGTTAAGTTGAAAAGCTAAATGAACTTGACTAAATATGAATATAGAAAGAGTTGATTTTCTTTCAGATATTCAAATTAAAGATAAAATAAGAAGTTGAGAAATAAAATCAGAATGAGATATAATTGAGTTTAAAGATAAAAGTGAGCAAATACAGCAGACAGAATCAGAAAATTTAAAAATTTATAATCAAGAGAGAGATAAATTAATAAATAGTGGTGAATATGAGAAAATTGAAAAAGAAAAATGATTTAAGTCAGCACAAAAATGGCTTGAAAATAAGCTAAATAACAATTCTTCATTGATAAATGTTAGAGAAGAATTAAAAAATCTTGAGGATTTTAATTTAAGATTATTGCTAGATAAAATAGATGAAATAGATTCTTCTTGAAAAGAATTTTGACTTGAAAATTGAACGAGTTTTGAAGCAGACTGAAAAAATAAAGGAAAGAAATGAGTGTATACCATTATAAATGTTGATAAAGAAAAAAGAGAAATAATTTTAACTTCGCCTTCTTGAACAGAAAATATTGATTTTCAGAGTTTTTATCAAACTTTTAAAGAAAAATCAGCTAAAAGATTATCAAAGATAACTAATACATATGATTTATTAAATACTGTTAAAAATAGTTCAGATACAAAAATATCTTGAGCTTGGGGAAGTTTTGATGAGAAAGATGGTTGATTATCAAAAAAAGATGAAAAATATAAATATGATTTTTTGGTTTGAACATGATGAAAATCAGATAACCAACTTGTTAAAATTCATTCAATTTCTTGATGAGTAGCTAGTATTAGTTTTTGAGAAGTAGAAACAAAAGAAGCTAAAAATAAATGAAAAGAAGTAAATTATTTAGTAGAAAAAGAAAAATATGAAGTAACTCTTGGTTATTTACATAATCATATTATAAAAAACTGATTAATTCCAAAAAGTTTAGAGGCTCAAAAAAATACAAAAGAAGTAGATTCTTCAAATTGAGTTAAGTGAATGCATAATAGTTTAGTTTCAAAATTTTTTCATAACTTATCGGTTGCTGATACTATTGCTTGATTTAAACTTTGATTTGATTCTATAGAACAATATTTGAAAGAATGAAATGACGAACATGCAGCTAAATTTGCAAGTTGAGTTTTTGGTAAATTTTTGCCAAAAGAATTAAAAACAGATATGTTGTCAAGAGTTGAGTCTGCTCAGAAAAAAAGAATGGATGAATATTCTCAGAAGCTAAAAGATTTGGATACAAAAGAAGCTGTTGAATTGGTTACCAAGTGGTTATTAAATAAAGATTGTCCTGATTATAAAAAAGAAGCAGGAATGATGTTTTTTATGGAGAAGTATTGAAATCTTTATGTGAAGGATTTGTATGGGTATAAAAATACATTTTTATATTATAAATCATTATGATGAGAGATATGAGATGAATTATATCTTGAAGTAAAAAATGAACAAGAATCTCAAAATATTCCTTTTACAGAAGAAGAATTAGTATATAAATTATTAACTAAACAATGTTGATCTTTATGATATAAATGAAAAAAAAGGAGATGAAGATTACATAAAGAATTTAAAAGTTATAGGTCAAAATGAAAGGATGAAGGTTATCAGGCTTGACTTAGTGATTGAGGAGAAGAAAGAACTGTAGAATGAAGATTAAATTGATGAATAGGTGAACTTAAATGATGAGATTATTCTAATGCGATGTGATGGGCAGAAAAGGTTATTGAAAAAGGATGAAGTTTTCAAAATATGAGTAAAATACCATTTTTAATGATGTTTTCATGAATAGCATATGGTTTTGAGAGAAGCATGACTGACAAAATAAAAAATATGTGTTCTAAATCTATGCTTATTCCTATTACTAGATTTATGTCATTCAAATCTGATATTGATTTGGCAAATGACACTATTCTTGAATTATCAAAAAGACTTTGAAAGTTATATCCTTCTAAATTTCCTGATATTGAAGAAAGAGCTAAAAAAATATATTGAAATATACATAACAGTTGAATGCCAGAAAGAGATAAAATATCTGAAACAGAGTTATTTTATGATGATTATTGAAAAAGTTTAATTGATGCTCTTTTTATGCTTAACGATGGTAAAACTTGAGAATTATCAGATATAAATAAAATAATTTTGATTGAAAAAGATGATTTTATTGATGAAAATTGAAAAAAACAGCCATGAAATAAGAAGTTTAAAAAGTATTATGATCAATTTACTTGATATATGGCTGGTGATGCATCTTTTGATAAGAATGAATGACTTATAATGGATTCATTTAATAAAGCTTGAATATCTGGTATGGATATGAAAAAGTCCACTCTAGAATTATTACCACAAGGTAATCTATGAAATTTTCGTCATAAAGGATGAATAATTTTATGGGAAGAGATATATACAGAATTAGAGGCTATTTCTAAAAGAGATTATTCTAAACATTGATGAAGGTTTGCTCAAGAAAAGATTTTAAAAGATCAATTAAGAAAACTAGTTTCTTGATTACTTGAAAATAATGGTACTAGAGTTGATATACTAGATTCTTTTAATAAACCATGAGGTACTTTTGCAACAAAATTTAATAAGTGGGGGCTTAATTTATCAAAATTTGCTAAAAATTGAATTTCATATGAAATTCTTTTAAATTGAGAAAGCCAAGTTGGTGAGGAAATTTTAGATGAAGTAGTTAGTAATATGCTTGATTGACGTGATATGACTAATATAATTGAAGATTATGATAGCTGAAAATGATTGTGAGGTATAATTAATGATTTTAAAGATGATGTTGATGAAAGTTTAGAGAATGAGAAATAAATACAAAAAAATATAGTAGTTATTATTCTTTCCAATTGCTTAGTATAGTTTCTAGTTTTATTTTGTGAGGTTTTGAGGATGAATAATCTAGCCGTTGAACTATACTGCTTACTAACATTTTTTCATCATTTGAGTTTGTAGCTCCTAGGTTGGTGTCAATATACTCTATTTTTATTTCTCTTGTGAAAACTGGATTAAAGTCTATTCATCAACTTTGGGTATAAAAACCATTTGCATCTTTTTTTACTCTGAAATCAGTTCTATATAAAGAGTCAGTATAGTCAGATCATAATCCTGGTTTTTCTTCTAATATCCATCTATTACTTGGATCATTTTTTAGAACATAGCTAGTGTTATTTTGTATATCAGTTCAAATTCATGCATTATTTATACAGCTTCAATTATAATTTAATGTATTCCAACAATTTTTATAATCTGAAGAATATAATATCCAATTACTTCATCTAATAGATTCCATTGCTTCTATTCATTCTCTCGCTATTTGTATGGCAATTATTCTATTTTTTGTTGCTATTGATAATTTTATTGATTCAGTATAAATTTTAAACATTCAAACCATTCACATTGTTATTATTAATGTTATAACAATAGCTTCAATCATTGATGAGGCTTTTTTGTTTATTTTCATAGTTTTAAAACTTTACTTTATAAAAATATCTTTTAATATAATAAAAAATATTTAATTTCATAAAAAGTATAATGGAAAAAGAATTAATATCAATACATGATGAAGAAAAAGTTAAGGTTTTGCTTGAACAAAATTGAATAAAAAAGTTTAGATATTCACAAATAGAAAATGCTCTTTACAAAAATTTTGTAATAGATTTTCACGATATGGTTACTCTTTCTAAGGATTTAAGAAATATTCTTGCAGATAACTGTTGTCTTTATACTTTAAAAGTTCATACTGAGAAAGTTTCTTCAAATTGACAGACCACAAAAATTCTTTTTAAGACCAAATCATGAGAATTTATTGAAACGGTTATTATGAGACATCTAACTTGAAGAGTAACATTATGTGTTTCTTGTCAAGTTGGTTGTCCTATGGCTTGTACATTTTGTGCGACTTGAAAACTTTGATTAAAAGAAAATCTTAGTTACACCGAAATAGCAGAGCAGATTTTTTATGCTGCACATCTTTTATATAAACAATGAGATAAACTTAGAAATATTGTTTTTATGTGAATGTGAGAGCCTATGCTTAATTATGAAAATGTAAAGAAATCTATTAATTTTGCTTGTAATCAAAAAAAGCTAGATATATCAAATAGGAGAATAACTGTTTCTACTTGCTGAATAATTCCATGAATTAAAAAGTTTACAAATGATTTTCCTCAAACTTCACTAGCTATTTCTCTTCATGCTCCAAATGACAAAATAAGAAAATCAATAATGCCAGTAGAACAAACATATCCTTTAAACGATTTAATGGAATCACTTGATTATTATGTAGAAAAAACAAATAAGAAAGTTTTTTATGAATATATAATGCTTTCGGGAGTTAATGACAGTATTTTTCTGGCTGATGAATTATGAAAGTTACTTAAATGAAAGCTTGCTCATGTAAATTTTATTCCATATAATGCTTGAGAGTGAACAGGGTGAACTTATAAAACTACACCTAAAGTTATTATAGAGAAATTTCAAAATATTCTTGAAAAGTATTGAGTTGTTTCAACAATTAGAGCAACTATGTGAGATGATATAGATGCAGCTTGTTGACAATTAGCTAATAAAAAATAAATGTATTATTAAGGAATAATTTTAAGTTAAAAAACCTTTTTATTGATTTTTTTTTTATTTTGTATATGATACTTATCATAAAATTTTATTTTGTTTTATTTTTGATTTTTGTTTATGAGAAACCTTATATTTAGACTGTTTTTTATAGTACTTTTTTGATGATTATTATTTGTATATGTTTTTCCTTGGTCATCTTATGGTATAAATATTCCTTTTTCTGGTAAAGATTATAAATTAGGTCTTGATTTACAATGATGAATAGAACTTGACTATAAAGTTGATTTAGAAGAAGCTAGAAAAGAAAAAGATTATAATAAGCAAAAAGAAAAATCTATTATTGAAGGTTTGAAATCTATTATTGATAAAAGAATTGAAACATTAAAGATTAATGATTCTGTTATTACTTCTGCAGATTACGCTTGAGAAGAACATATAATTGTTCAAATTCCTTTGAAGTGAAATAATGATTTAGAAAATGGTAATAATATAAAAAAAGCCAAAGAAGCTATATGAAAGGTTGTAAAAATAGAATTTAAGGAAGAAAGAACTGAAATTACGGATGTGGATATTCAAGAAAGAAAAAAACTCTCTTTTGATGCTTTTAAAGAAGCTAAAGCCAACTTCGAAATTGCTTCTCAGAAATTTAAAGATAATTATGAAAATGTTTTTTCTTGAACTATGAGTTGAACTTTAGAAGATATGAAAAATTACTTTTCTTTACCTGAAAATGTAAATATTTGATTATATGATGGAGTTTTAACTTGAAATTATAAAAAACATTATGAAATTTTAGATTGAGAACTAGTAGAGGTTTCATGAGATGCTTGATACTGGATACTTAATATTCTTTATCTATATGATGAAAAACAGGAGCTTGTTATAAGTTCTTGAACATGAACTGAAACTTCTACTTGAACAGAGTTAGTTAATGTTCCAAGTATTTCATTTGATTATATATTTATTAATCAGAAGCCATCAGAATGGAAACCGGCAAAAGACAAAAAGTGAAGAATTCTTAATGATAAATATTTTGTAAAATCTTCAGTTCAGTATAATGAAGCTTTTCAACCACAAGTTGAGCTTAATTTTAATGATGAATGAGCTGAAATATTTTGAGAACTTACATCAAGGCTTATAGGTAAGCCAATTGCTATTTTTGTTTGATGACAACTTTTGACTGCTCCAAATGTTAATTCTGCAATTTTGAATTGAAGGGCAGTAATAACTTGAGATTATACTCCAGAAGAGGCAAGTAAGCTTTCTACTGATATAAATACATGAGTTGTTCCAGCTCCAATATATTTAACTTCAGAAAAAGCAATTGACTCGAAACTATGAGCTTCATCACTTGAGAAGCTTATTGTTGCTTGAATAGTTTGATTTTTAATCATATTTATGTTTTTGATAATAGTTTACAGATTATCTTGATTTCTTGCTTCAATTTCATTATTTATGTATATAGTAATGGTTCTTGCTGTAATAAAATCTTTTTCAATTGTATTAACTTTAGCATCTATTGCTGGTTTGATACTATCTATAGGTATAGCAATAGATGCTAATATACTTATATTTGAGAGAATTAGAGATGAAATTAAATTGGGAAAAAATTTAAATGATTCGGTTATTATATGATTTAAAAAATCTTGGTCTGCTATATGGGACAGTAATATTACGGGTTTTATAGTTGCAGTTATATTGTTTATTTTTGGTATAAACTTAATTAAATGATTTTGACTTATACTTGCTATTTGAATTGTGGTATCACTTTTCTCAGCAATGTATATTAGTAGAATATTGGTAGTTTTATTATCAAAAGAGACAAAAAACAAAAAATTATTTATTTGAATAAAAAAGTAATTATGAATTTGGAGAATAAGTATAAATTGCTTAGTTTTAATTTAAAGGAATCTGAATTAAGTTTAGGAGAAATATTATCTTCTAGTCCAAATACACTTCTTTATTTTTATCCAAAAGATAATACTCCTGGTTGCTCGACAGAATGAAAAGATTTTACTTTTTTAAAGAATAATTTTTCTAATATTTGAATTAATATTGTTTGAGTTTCGAAAGATAGCATAGAAAGTCATAAAAAGTTTATAGAAAAACAGGATTTGAAAATAAATTTATTATCAGATCCAGATTTGATTTTACATAAAGAGCTTTGAGTTTATTGAGAAAAAATGAATTATGGGAAAAAAATTATGTGAGTTATTAGGTCTACATTTTTGTTTGATAAGAATTGAAAACTTTTAAAAAAATGGATAAATGTAAGAGCAAAATGACATGCTGAAAGGATTTTAGATGAATTAAGTTAAAAAAATTATGATTAAATCATAATTTTTTTTGTTGTCTATAATAAAATTTATATAACTTTTTTAATTTTAGCGATATATGTTAAAATATCTTCATTATTTAGTTATTTATTAGTTTTTGATTATGTTTAATTTGAGAAAAGTTATTTCGGAAATATTATTGTTTACAATTATTTTCTGATTATTCCCATTCTGACTTAATATAAATCAGACTTTTGCTGATATAGATTTGGATTGAACAGCAGACTTAGATATGGTTATTACTCCAAGTGTTGAACCAAGTAGTATTATATGAAAAGAATTTGTCTATAGTTTTGATTTAAAAAATAAATTAAGTTCTGAATCCCAGGCTTTTAAGAATTGATTTATACTAAGTATTCCAGATACGGTATCTTATGTTTGAAATACTTGACTTTGAGCACCAGTTAGAACTGTAGTTCATAATTCATGAAATAAACTTTATTTTTTTCAAACAAAAAATTTTCTGGTTGAATGAGCTAGTTCAAATTATGAAGTTACATTGAAGTCTAATAATGATGCTTTATTATTAACACCTTTGGATATTAAAGTTTTGTCTTATTCTGATGATAATATATATTGAAGATGACCTGTTCCTACTTGAGCTCCTTCTTGAACTCTTCCTTGATGAATTGATTTTGCTAGTGGTAATTGATTTTTAAATCCTGCAGATCCTAGTGATCTTTCTTTTCCAGATAATATTTGACCTTCAACAGATTTAACTTGACTTCCATTTATACCTGCTTCAACTTCATTTATTCCTTTTAATGTTAAAAAGAGTTCTCCTTGACTTTGATTAATTTGAAATGAAATTACTACTACTCTTACTGTAGAATGAAATGAATTATGACCTTTAACTAATTTCCACCTTTCTGATGTTATTCCGAAAAATAGGAAATTTGTTTGATTTACTCAAACTTGATGAGTTTGAAATATAAATGTTTTGTATAATACACCTACAGATGGTGAGGTCACTCTTGATTTATCATGAATAAATGTTCCACCTAATTCTAATTTAGATATTAAATATAAGACATTAGCATTGGCTTATGAGATTGATTCATATTCATGATCTACTATTTTGTTAAATACATGAGCTATTGTAAATGATAGAGATCCTTCAGTTAATACTGCAACTATGCTTACTGAATGAACATGGTTTGATTGAACATCAAATGTCCCTGTTGATTCAACAACTGTTGTTTGACCTAAGAATAAAAATGTTAGTTTAGCTTTTGCTTCTTTTTGAAAATCAGTTGATACAATAAGTCCTGAAATTTGAGATACTTTGACTTATACAATAAATGTTGAAGTAGCTAAAAATGTTAGTTTTACTACTGCATGAAGTTGAACTTATATTATAGATACTTTACCTGATTGAATGATTTTTAGTTGAAATATTTCTTCAACTAACTCATGAACTTGAACTGCTCTTAGTTTTGTATCTGCTACTCCTGACCCAAGTTGAAATTGAGATACTAAATTATTATGGAGGCTTAACTCTTGAGAAATTAATCCTGATGAAACTTTGACTATAGTTTATCAAACTTATGTTGATTGACTTTTTGAATGAGCAGGTGATACGAATTATGAAAATACTGATACTCTAGTTAATAAAGCTAGTTATTATTGAACAATCTGAGATTCCTGAAATGATGAAGAATGGTGAAAAACAGATCCAATATTTATTTGAACATCTGTTAATTATGTAGATTGAACAAATTGAGTTGAAGCTACAGTTACGGCTCCTACACCAGTAACTGATAAAAGGATTTTATCAGTTACAACCCCAGATGGAACTATTTATAATTCTTGATGAATTCCTTCTAAGGTTCCTGTATGATCTGCTCTAGAGTTTTTAATTACAATGGATTTTCCTCATGTTGATTTTTTAAATTCAAAGGTAATTGATGCTCTTCCTTTGCTTGCATGACCAAATATAAAAGCTTATGATTTTGCATTTCAAACAAATACAGGTTTATTAGATATTGATGGGAATCCCGTATTGTATAATACAAATAATAAAGAATTAGGGTTGGCAGATACAAATTTCAATTGATTAAATTTAACTTCTACTGGTTGGATATCTGAAACTCCAGCAAATAATATAGAGTTTGATTTAGGTTCTTGAACATGAAATAAAACATTTGCAATTAAATTTAAGGTAGATATTTTACCTAATGTCCCAGACTCTGTTTCAACAAATTGATTAGTGCCTCTTACAAATATCTCAATTGGTAGTTTTGAAAATGATTCTTCTGAACCTTATAATATTGATTTAATAGAATTTCCTTTTACTGTTTCTACTCCTTATTTAACTCTTAATAAAACTTCTAGTTGAACTAGTATATCCGCATGAAAAAGTGTTGATTATACTTTAGAGATAGAAAATACTTGAGATGCCTCAGCTTTTGTAGATACAATAAAGGATACTTTACCTGAGAATTTAGATTTAGTATCTTTTGATGTTAAATATAGCTCATGAGAGTTGGTTCCTAATTCATTAGTTACTCAATCATGAACTACACTTAATATAATTTTTAATACCTGAGCTATTTCACCAAATAGATGAATAATTCAAGAAAATAAGATAATTAATGTTAATTATACTGTAAGAGCAAATTCAAACTTTGTTATTGATAGTTCATTAGTTAGAACTAATACTGCAGAATTAAATTATTATTCTACTCCTGATTCTAATTCAGAGGAGGTTTATAATTTTTGACCAATAGAAGATAGTGCTAATTTTACTTCTGATTGACCTACTATAACTAGAAGTCTTGTCTCAACTTCTGAAGCTGATAGTTCTTGAAATAATTTATTAATATGAGAAGAAGCGGCTTTTGAAACTGTTATTACTCTGCCTTGATGAACTTATAATTCTTCTTCTTTTAGAGATATAATTGATAATTCATATTTAGATTATGTAACTTGAACTATAGTTTCTGTATCTCCTTGATTAACTTTAGATAATCCAACATGAAATTTTTCTATGTCTTCATCAGAATTGGTAGTAGATTTTTGAAATATTGTAAATAATGATATGGATAGTTCAACTCCTGAAACTATAGTAATTCATACTATTGAAAGAGCAAAAAATGCTGCATCTAATTCAAGAGTAACAAGGTCTAGATTTTCATATAATTGAACAAGTTTAGATTCAGCAAATTCTAATGTTAATTTGTTTGAACCAAATTTAACTATTTCTAAAATAGCTAATCCAACAAGTTGAGATGCTTGAGACATAATTTGATTTACAGTTACAGTTTCTAATCTAAGCCCTAATGCTCCAGCCTATGATTTGGCATTAACAGATGTTTTTCCTTCTTGAATTACTTTTGTAACATGAAGTCTGAATCTAGGTTCTTTTTGATGAACAGAAAATGACTTCCTTGCTTGAGCTTGATTAACATTTGATAGTTTGGTAAATTGAACTCCACAAACTATAACTTTTTCTTGAATAATTGATGATGAAGTCCTTCCAAATAATATTTATACTAATACTGCCAATGTTTGATATAATTCATTAGATGATGATTTTTCTTCTTTTGAAAAGACTTATTCAAAAAGTAATTGAGCTAATGTGACTGTAACTAACTCTACAATTACTCACGAATTATATAATACTGATTTATGAGATACTTGATCTTGAGAATTTAATGTAGCTTTAGAAGATTTGGCAATATGAGAAATAGCATATTTTAGAACTATAGTTACTCTTCCAGAAGCGAGCTTTTCTGGTTTTACTTTTGTTCAGGATTTACCAGCTTGATTAAAATTTCTAACTTGAAGTATATGAGCAGATACAATTTGAACATGACATAGTTTATCTAATATTAGTATATGACCGGATAATAAAATAACCTTTAACTTATGAGATGTTACAAATGGTGGATGATGAGTTAAATCTATTGAGCTTTTGACACAAGCTGTTGTTTCGGATAATGTAGTAAATAATGCTTGAAACACAAAACAGTCAGTAGCAACTGTTAATTATTGAACTAATAATGCAAATGCAAATACATCATTAGATGTAGTTGAACCAAATCTGAATATAACTAAAGCTTTTTCGGAGAATACTTGAGATTGATGAGATAACATTTTAACAACTATAACCATAGAAAATACTTGAACAGCTCCGGCTTATGATTTGTCATGGACAGACTTATTGCCACCTAAAACTATGTCTTGAGCATGATTTTATGCTAGTTCATGAGCTACTATACTTAACCCAGGTGAGACTATAACTTATACTTATAATACTATACTTGATTCAAGTGTTTTGGCTTGAGAAAATCTTACTTGAACAGCATCTATATCATATAGTTCTTATCCATTGTCTAATACAGATGAAAGATCGTATTCTGACTCTGATTCTGATAATATTTCTATTGTTGTTGATTGATGATTATCTGCAGTTTTGAATACAAGTTCAAATGTAGCAATATGAGATGTTTCTAATTATACTATTAGAGTTCCTATTTCAGAGGGGACCACAAATAGTTTAGTTCTTACAGATTTAATTCCAGCTTGAATGGTTGTATTAACTTGATCAATAAACATTGTTTCTAGTTGATCTATTTCTTATTCATGATTTACTCAAAATGTTAATCCTGATTCAGATATTATTACTTCTGGACAAGACCAAACTATGACTTTTACTTTTACAGATATAGTTAATAATGATAATAATAACGGAGTTGATGAATATATAACTATAAATTATGATGCAGTAGTTGTTAATACAAATGATAATAATAATGCAGATACAAATTTTCATAGTGTTTCAGCTGATTATAATTCATGATGAATTAATAAGACTTCTCAAACAGCTCCAGTTACTATAGTTGAACCAGATGTTACAATAGCTGTAACAAATAACTATACATTTTGAGATGATTTTGAATATTTATTTACAGTTACAAATTCTTGAACATCAACAGCTTATGATTTAGATTTGACTACTATTCTTCCAGCTTGAGTAAGTTTTTCATGATGAATAGTTCTTACAAACTCTTGAAGTGCTGTCAATTTGGTAAAAGTTTGAGATAATTTTACTATTGATTCTCTTCCTAATAATTCTTGAAATCCTCTTACTTTTAAGTTATCTTGAAAGGTTTCTACTTGAACTGTCGCATGAACAAATTTAACCTTAACTGAAAATATAAAATATACTTCTCAAGATTGAACTTATAATTCTGTTATAGATAATTCCTTAAACACTGAGAGAACATGAAATGGTTGAATTGATGATTATTCAGATACAGATAATACTAGTTTTACAGTTAGTAGGGCATTTCTAGATGAAGACATAACAGTTGTTGATTTAAACTGATGATCTTGATTAAGATGAGATGTTTTTGAATATACTATTACTTTAACTAATTCTTGAACACAACTGCTTACAGATATTCCAGTTACTCTTGATATTCCGGCTGGTTTTACAGGTTTTGCTATTCAAAGTATCCCATCAGGTTCTAGTGATAACTCTATTATTAATGGTTGAGTTAATTCAGCATGACAAGTTAATATTACTTGAATTGATATTCCTGTTTGACAGAGTAGAACAATTGTTTATAGAGTTACTGCTAAAAATGATGTTGTAGACTGAACAGTTATTAATTCTGTGGCTAATGTTTGAAATTCAGCTGAATGAGCTATTTGATGAGCACCAGATGTTCCAGTTACAATAATAGCACCTTGATTATCAACATCGATTGTCGAGGTTGATGATAATGGTTCTAGTTTATTAAAAAATGAATTAATAACACATAATTGAACTATACAAAATACATGAACATCTACTTGAACTAATTTAAGTGTTACAATTAAGTATAGTTCTTGAGCTACTTATCAAACTTGAAGTTTGTTATTTCCATCGTGAAGTAAAATAAATACAGGTTCTATTGTTGTAAATGATTCTTTAAAAACTATAACTTTCACAATTAGTGATATTTCTCCTTCAAGTACAGAAACTTTTACTTTTAAAACATCAGCCACTTGAAATGTTTGAGATACAATTTCTACAAATATTTGAGCTACTATATCTGAAGGTGAATCTTCAAATACGGTTAGTAATTCTTTGGTGATTGTAGCTCCAAATTTATGATGATGATGATCAAGTAGAAGAAAAGATTTTTGTCCAGATTGAGATTACTCAGGCTCTAGATATGATAGGAAATGTTGAGAAAAACCTAAGGATGAAGTTTCTAAAGAAGAAAAAAATAAAAAAGAATCTAAAAAAGAAAACTCTAAAAAAGAAGATTCTAAAAAAGAAAATAATGAAGAAAAAGCTAAAAAGGAAGAAAAAGTTGATATAAAAGTAGTAGATACTTTATTAGATGATTCTAAAATTTCTAAAGATTATGAAGAATACATCCTTAAGAAAAATTTATTAGAAGAAATTTTAAAAGATGAAAAAACTTCTTGATTGTGACTTAAATTTTTTCCAAAAGTTTTACCAAAAACAGGAACTCCTATATCTGATAGAGTTAAGACTATTAAAGATAAAAGGGTAAAAACAACTTTGCCTAAATTAATTTCAACTTTAGCTTGAAATTATGTAAATGATATTAATTTTTGGATTAAAAATCTTGATAAGAGAGATAGGAATAGAGATGAATATATTGTTATTCCTAGTAATTGATTAGTAGTTCCTGTTAATAATGTAGAAGTTACTACTCCTGATTTTAGTAAATTGGTTTCCGGTCAAGAGATAAATGTTAATAAATATTTAAAAACTTGAGTAATGTCATACCCTGGAACTACTAATAATGAATATGGTAAACCTTGAAATAAAGTTATTTTTTGACATTCAAGTTATTGGGAAAATGATGATTGAAGATACAAAACTCATTTTCAGAAAATAATAGAATTAGATAATTCTGAAGAAGTATGGATTTATAAAAAAGTAGATTGAGAATTTAAAAGATTTAGATATATTGTTCAAAAATCTTATAACACACCTGCTAATGATGTATCTGTTTTAAAACCATGAATATGAAGTAATTTGACACTTTTTACTTGTACTCCTATTTGATGAATAAAATGAAGATGGATAATAAAAGCTAAATATATAAATGAAAATAAAAAAGAGCTTATGGAATATGTTTATTGAACAAATATTCCAGTTAAATATAGAATTATGATAAATAAATTTGTAAATAAAATAAATAATAAAAATAATATATTAAGGACTTATTCTAAATTATCTAAGATTTGACAAAGGAAAGAGAATATGAAGGGAAATATGAAAGAAATTATTAAATATTTTAAAATTAAATTAGCAATAAAGTATTTTGAATAAAAAATATCTTTTAAAAAACAAAATAAAAAGAAGTTTGAAAAATTTATTTATTTTGTATTATATAAATAATATTTAGTATAAATTATATTGTATGAGACAAAAGATATTTGATATTTTAGATAGCTTAAAAATAGAATATGATAATTATGAACATGATGCAGTCTTTACTTGTAATGAAAATAAAGGGGTCAAGGTCCCTTGAAAAAGAGTAAAAAGCCTTTTATTAAGAAATAAAAAGTCGACTAATTTTTATATGATAGTACTACCTGATTATAAAAAACTTGATACTAATATTATTAGATGAATTTTTAATGATAGTAAAATTAGTTTTGCTTCTGAAGAGCAAATGCTTGATAAAATTTGATTAAAACCATGAAGTGTTAGTCCTTTTGCATTAATAAACAATCTAGAGTCTGATATAAAAGTAGTTTTTGATAAATGCCTAGAAGAGTGATTAGTTTGATTTCATCCTTTACAAAATGATAATACTGTTGTATTAGAAATGAAGTACGTAAAGCACTTTTTAGATAATTTATGAATAGAATTTTTCTTTAATGATTTATAAAAATGCTAGATTCAACAAAGAAAATATGAGATGTATGAGAATTAACTGCTATTAAATATTTACAGTCTAAGTGATATAAAATACTTGACACAAATTTTAAGTTTTGAAGATTTTGAGAAATAGATATTATTTGTGAGAAAAATTCTATTACTGTTTTTTTAGAAGTTAAATATAGATTAAATGAAAAATATTGAATTTGAGAAGAAAGTATAACAAAATATAAGTTGAGTAAATTAAAAAAAACTATAGATTTTTATTGTGTAAAAAATTCTATAGATTTTGAGAAAATAAGGTTTGACGCCATTACAATACTTAAAAAAGAAAAATTCTTTAGAATTAAGCATTACAAAAATGTAGAAATATAAAAATTATTTTTTATAATAAGATTTTATTTTATCTTTTAACTGACGGAGTCATTTTTTCTTAGTTTTTATAGGTATTATATTAAAGTCAGGGTTTAATTCTCACTTTTCAGATAACATAATTGCAATTCATCTTGTTGAATCAAAGTGAGAAAGTATAATGTTTATTATTACCATTATTGGAACTGATAACAACATTCATACAATTCACCATATACTTCACCAAAAACCAAGAGAAATAATTATTACTAGGGGACTAAGATTTAGTTTATTTCAAAGAAATTTAGGTTCTATTATATTTCACATAGTAATTTGTATTCAAATTAGAGAAACCATAATTATTGTAAATGATATAGAAAATCAAAATTGTACAAATGTAAATAAAAGAGGGAATGAAACAGCTATTATTGATCAAACAGTTGGGATATAATTTAATAAAAATATAAGGAAAGACCAAAATAATGCAAAGTCTGCTCAAAAAATAGTTAAGACTATATAACTTAATAATGCTGTTGAAAAGCTAGTAATACTTTTTATCACAAAATATGATTTAATATCATTTTTGATATGACCCAAAACGGATATTATATTTTTCTTTTTTGAATTATTTAAAAATATATTTTCTAATTTATTAGAAAAATATCTGTGTTCTAATAAAATAAATACTATATAAAATAAAATTATTCAAGTTATACTAAGTACTGAAGTTACAGCGGAAGTTATTGCTCATATCAAGTATCCCACATTTATATTTTTTAGTATTTTCTCCTTTAAAATATTCGTATCTATCTCAAAGTAATCAAGATATTCAAATAATGGAGTTAAAATGTTTATAAATTTTTCTTGATATAAGGGTGCCAGTTTTATTATCTCATTTATGTTTGAGTTTATTATATTTCATACGATTATGAATATAATTCCAAAGGTTAAAATTGATAATATAAATGAAATAATTTTGTTAATTCTTTTTCTTTGGAAAAAATTTGATAATGATATTATTGCTAAAGAAAGAAGTAGGGCAATAATAAAGGGTATTATTAATGAAGATCAAATATATAATATATAAACAATTGTTACTAGTGTTAAAATACTTATATTTAATGTAGTTATAGATGAGTTTTTCATTTTTTTATTATAATTTATAAAATTTTAATCTTTTATTACTAATCAATTTACAACATTTATACTGAAACTTTCATCATTTTCAATAAGTTTTGTTGTAACTTTTAATTTTCTTGATGTATTGGGACATCAAGATAAACTTAGTTTATCTCAAATTATTGATATTATTCAAGAAGATGTAGCTCAATCTGATGTATCATCTATTTTTAAACATTCTATCTTATCTATACTATAAGGTTTTTCCGGTATAATACTATATTCAGTATTATTAATTAAAGGTAAAGAAGCTCAAGTATTATATTCTACAATTAATTTTCAACTTCAAGATGTTGTTAAAGTTATTTTAGTCAAATATGGAGTGTTAAGATTTCAGTCAACTCATCTTCAAATTAGCGAGTTATTTCTTAAGGTTTCAATGTTTGTAATAATCTTATTTGTGAATATATTTATTTTTTGTCTATTATTTATTTCATTTAATTTTAATGTATTTAAGTTTGTGGCTATTATTAATATTATCGTTATTGTCATCATTAATTCAACCAATGTAAAAGCTTTAATTCATTTTTTTGTAAAAAACATTGTATTAAAGATAATTTTTATTAAAATAAGTTTTATGTATTATATTTTTTTAAATTTTAAATACAATTTATTTTATAATAATAATTATAAAGTGAGAAAAATACTAAATATATTATTAGCAATAATTGCTGTACTTTCATTCAATCATACAAATGCTGCTTTGTGAGTTGTTGATTCAATTTCTCTTGAAAATTCATCTGATAATTCATTAGAAATATCTTGGTGAAATGTGGAGGGTGCATTCTGATATTATGTATATTATTCTGAAGAAGCCAGAAATACTAATTGATATGATGATCCTACAGTTGAATTTGTAGAAGAAAACAAATATAACATTGTTGATTTAGAAAAATTAACAAAATATTATGTGTCAATTAGAGTTGTAGATCAAGAGTGAAATGAGTGAGAATATTCGGATGAGGTTTATTTTATAACAAATTGAATTAAGGCTGATAGGACTAACTTTTGATTAACTAATGTAAAAGTTGAAAAACTAAATAAACTTATTTTGACTTTTAATTCTGCTTTAGATGATTGAGCTAATGCTGAGAGAGATATAAAATTAGTAAAAAAAGGTGATGAATTAAACTTGATTAATATTAATTCTAATGAATTAAGAGGTGATTCAGAATTAGTTTTAAATCTGGATAGCGAATTAGTTGTTTGATGAGAGTATAATCTTACTGTTATAATTATAAAAAGTAAATCAGGTGATACTATAGAATCATGAATTGATGGTCTTTTCTCATTTATTGTTCCTGATAGTTTTAAACCTGTTGATGATATTGTTGTGAAAAAGCCAGAATGTTACTGACTGACTCTTTGAGATACTACATGAGATGCTCCATTTGAGACAAGTGTTTCATGTGAATGAAAAGATGTAGAAAATTTTAGAGTTGAATGTTGAAATTGAAAGGTAAATGTATGATGAGCTGTAAATGGTGAAACAAGTTATATCACACAATGTAAATATGATACAGCCTGAGTTTATGAAGTAGCATGTTATATTAATTGAACTATAAGTAGTGAATATTGTAAGGATACTATAACTATATATTCTCCAATAACTGTTGATGAGAATGAAAATGTAGTTAATAATAATTGAACAAATGATGATAATTCTGAAAAAGTGCTTATAGATAAATGAGAAGAGTGAAAAAAATGATGAAAAAATGAAAATAATGTAGAAACTGATGATTCTTGAAAGAATCCTGATTTTGTATATTGAAAATGATGAACTAATGTTAAGTCAAATGTATTCTCAAATAATACAAAAATAGTTGCAAGTAAGCAAAACAATCTTCCACAGACTTGACCTGAAAATATTGTAGTTATTGTTTTATCTTTTTTCCTTTGAATAATTATTATGCTTGTTTTAAGAAGAAAAAAAAGCTAATAAAAAAATGATTTCTGTTCAGAAATCATTTTTTTATTTCATTAAAGATTTTTATTTAAAAATTTAATCAAAATTTCATTAATTTTTTAAAATTCTTCTTTTGTTTCTATTGGGATTAATAGTCAAATAATAGAATAATTTTTTATTCTGATTAATAAATTATATTTTTTTACTATATTTTTGTATAATTTTAGGTAATCTCATATATTTGAACTGCTAGATATTACTAAATCTCTTAAGTATATAAATTTTCAATTTATTAGTAGTTTTTTGTGTCTATTACATACTTTAAAAATGAAATTTAATTCATTATGAATTAGTTGTTCAGTTCATATCATTTCAGAAAGACTTCTTCATAAACTTCTTTCAGAGAATGATATTTTTCTAAGTTTTATTATTTCTCTAAAAATTTCTTCATGTCTAATTAGACTAGAACGAGATACTTCAAAAAGGCTAGGAATTATATTAGTTCTTATATTGAATAAGTTTTTTATATAACTTTCTAGAGAGTCAATTTTATTTTTAAGTATTATTATAAATATTGATAATAATATTATAATAGCAGCTAATATTAATAAAAAATTTAAAAGCATTTTCTATATTTATTAAATATATTTTAATTTTAACACAAAGTTCTTATTTAGACAAATATCTTTCTCATTTATTTTTGTTGTCTATATAAGAATATAGCCATATTATATTGACTTGTAAGGGAAGGTCAATAATATGATTGTATTGTTTTTGACTTTTAAGAAAACTATAAAGAAAGTTTTAAAGCTCAAGTTATTTTATATTAAAAATCTATATACCTTATGAAGAAAAGTTATATAATATTTGATTTAAATGGAACAATTATTGATACAGTAGAAAAAATGTATCAAATAATAATAAATGAAATAAACAGTAAAACTTCTTTTAATAAAGAAGAAATTGTTAATATTTTAAATAAAAATAACTGAAAATGAATAAAGGATATTTTAGCTATTTTATTACCAAATTTACCTAAAAGTGAATTAATAGAAATTGAAAAAAATATTCTAAATTTGAGTTTGAGGAGTTTAGATAAAAGTATCTTTAGAAAATGAATAATTAGTTTAATTGAAGAAATGTCAATTAGATATAAGTTATTTTTATCAAGTTGAAATCACATAGACTATGTGAATAATGTTTTAGACTTATGATGAATTAAAGGTTGTTTTACAAAAGTTCTATGAAGTCAAGAAATTACAAAATCCGAAAAACATTTAGAAATTTTTAAAAAGATTGTTAAAGATGAGGATTTTTACTCAAAGTCTATTTACATTTGAGATTGAAAAACAGATGAATTAAATGCAAAGAAAAAATGAATAGATTTTATTGTTATGAGGAATTATCACAATAAAAATTTAATTAAAAGTTTTATTTTAGAAATAGGTGATTTAAACATACTGAGAAGCATTTTTATTGAAAAATATTCAATAAAAATAATGGAGAAAAAAGTTTTATTTAATAAATATGTAAAAGTTATACAAAAAGACTTCTTAGATTCAAATCTTAATAAGTCAAGTTTTTTAGTTTATTGACATAATAAAAAGAGAACAGTATGAACATTTATTTTACCTATAACAATAAATAATGAAATAATTTATATTAAAGAATATAGAGCTTGACCAGAAAAATATGTAATTTCATTTCCTGTTTGAGCACTTGAAGATAATTTATCTGAAATAGAAAATTGTAAAAAGGAATTGCTTGAAGAGACATGATATGTTTCAAATGATTTTGAATATTTATGAGAAAGTATTATAGAAAATAATTTTGAATATTTATGAGAAAGTATTATAGAAAATAATTTTGAATGAAAATCTGTTTATTATATAGCTAGAAATTGCGAATATATAAAAAAACAAGATTTAGATGTATGAGAAGATATAAAAGTATATAAATCATCTATTAGCGATTTTAAGAAAATGATTTTGAGTTGAGAAATAAACTTTGCTAAAACCGTATACTGTTTCTTTTTAGCTGAATTTAAATGATACTTTAAGTAATAATATTTTAATATGGATATAATTATTCCAATGTCTTGAAATTGAGAAAATGCACTATATTTTATGAATTCACACAAAAACAAGGAAAATACTTTATTTTCCTTGTTTTTTGTTATAATGAAAATGTTTATTAACTAAATTAAAAAAACTATTAGATTAAATGCAGGAATTATAACTAACAAAAGTACATACTAAAAAAATAATACAACTTTAATTATTAATCAAACTATATATGACAAAAAAATTAACGATTGTTGTCTCAGGTTCATTTAGAAAGCATTTTGAAGGCATTTCAAAAGTTATTAAGGAGTTTGAGGAATTGTATGTACATGTTTTATCACCAAAACTATCAAAAAATATTAATCCAGATCATGAATTTTTTTATGATACTGATAATCCAAAGATTTTAGAACAACGTCATCTAGATGCAATTAATAAAGCAGATGCTCTTTATATCTATAATCCAGATGGATACATTGGGGCTTCAGCGACCCTTGAGCTGGGATGGGCTATCGCATTAGGGAAGCCTATATATTCTAAAGAATACTCCGAAGATTTTACTCTAAAATTTTTCTCTGGCAAAGTTGCTACTCCAAGTGATGTTAAAAAAGAATTGGTAAATAATAGAGATTATTTATTGAATACTATTAATGATCGTTCATCGGTGAAAAAATTACAAGAATATGTACATAATGTTGTTGTACAACGTGGTTTTGATAAGGAAACTCCTACTGATATTATGTTGTTAATGGTCGAAGAAGTTGGAGAACTTGCCAAAGCATTGAGAAAGTATGTTGGTTTAAAAATTGACCAAAATAAAAAAGACAAATATGCGCAACTTGAACATGAACTGGCTGATGTTTTTATTTATTTGTTAGACTTGTGTAATGTTTCTGGCGTAGATTTATTTCAAGCTCTTAAAGAAAAAGAACACGAAAATAATAAGCGTTTCTGGGATAAAGGATAAAAAACAGTGAATTGAGATTTTTTTAAAATCAGATAAGTATTTATTTAATCTTTCTAATATTGGACTTTCATAATTTACAATTTCGTATTTTTTAGATTTAAATTTAGTGTTTTCTATAATATTCATAAGAGAAAAGATAGTATTAAAAGTTTTTGCAACTTTTAATTTGCTATTTTTTCTCTTTTTAGTCAGTAAATAAGGCTATTTTAATTCCCAACAGGAAAAGAATAGCCTTATTTTTTTGACTTTATAGAAAAAAATATTAAAATATCTCTTGACAATATGTTGCTAAATATATTATGGTAACATATTTTTATTTTAATTAAAAATATATCTTTATGGTACAATTTTTTAAAGATTCACTTAGAGAATTTAGACATGTAGTATGGCCTACAAGACAGGAAACAAAAAATTATTTTATTATAGTTTTGGCTGTTTTGATAATTTTCTGAATTTATATATTTCTTTTAAATACTATTTTCTCAAATGTAATTGGTGCATTAGGTAAATTATTTTAATAATATAAAAATTATTGTTTTATGGCAAATAAAAAAGAATGGTATGTTATTCAAGTATTATCTTGAGCAGAAGAAAATGTAAAACAATCTCTTTTTCAAAGAAGGGAAAGTTTCTGACTTCAAGATTATATACTTGATGTTTTTGTTCCAACTCATGAAGTTGTATCAATTAAAACATGATGAGAAAAAGTATCTAAGAAAAAAAATATTCTTCCATGATATATTCTCGTTCAAATGATTGTAACTAATGAAAGTTGGTATATTGTTAGAAATACACCAAATGTTACATGATTTTTGGGAGCTTGAAATATACCTGTTCCAGTATCTGAAAAAGAATTTTAATATAAACATTCATAAAAAAGTTTTAATCATTATTACTTACTCTTATTTGAGAAAATTCTAATTCAATAGGAGTATCTCTTCAAA
>PDTW01000011.1 GCA_002749055.1 Candidatus Altimarinota bacterium
TTTATGGAGTTTTTCGTGATGAACATACAGTAGCTGAACCACACAAAAATGTAATCCTTGATACGTTTCTTATTGATTATGAGAATACAAAATAGAACTAAAAGTATTTGAGAAATTAAATCCTCAAAATTTTAAAGAAAATTATATTTTTGTTGAAAATATAAAAAAGAAAAGAGTTATATGATGAAGTTCTATTTCTAAAAAAGTAAAAATAAAAGAAACAAAATTTATAAAAGAAATAATTATCCAATCAGGTTTGAACCTAGAAAGATGAAGGTTTATTTGTAATGAACAAAAATGTAAAGTAAATTTTAAATATAATAAATCAAGTAAAGATGTTTGTTTATGGGATTTTTGAGGGGGAGACTTTAAGGAAAAATATCTTCATACATGTAACCCTTGAGTTATTTACTTTTGACCTTGAGATTATAAAATCAAATTAAAGGTGACTCAAAGTAATAAATTATTATGAGAAAAATCATTAGAATTTTCAAATATTTATCAAAGTTACAATCAAAAAACTAATACAAACCCAGTTGCGGAAATTTCTTTACAATGAGTAGTGGGTAAAACAAAGGTATTATCTTGAAATTTATTAAAGTGTAATTTAGTAGATAAATGTAGTGTAAATCTCACTTGAGAAGAGAGCTATGATTTAGATAAAAATGATCTAGCTTATAGATGGGATTTTTGAAATTGAGAATTTTCAGATAAAAAAAATCCTAGTTCAATTTGGTATTCTCCTTGAAAATATACTATTAGTTTAGAGGTTTCTGATGGAGTCTGATGAATAGATAAAAAAGAATTTTTTGTTGAAGTTATTCCAAAACCAAAAAAAGAGAAGGATATAATAAAAGAAAAAAAGGACTTAGTCGATAGTGAAGAAAAAAACTTAGAAAAAGATATGTTTCTTTTGATAACAAAAGTTTTACCAAATCCAAAATGAGTTGATAACAATGAACGGATAGAGCTTAAAAATATATGAGAATACCCAATAAATATAAAATGAATTTTACAATATAATCAAACATATAGATTTTATAAATTTGATACAAAGTTGAACCTAAATAATGCAGGTGATGAGGTTAATTTAATTTATAATAATAAAGTTTTAGATAGTATTTCTTGGAATTTTTCAGTTAGAGATAATTATATTTTGACTCATAAAAACCTTGAGATTAAAAGACAAGAGGTTTTTGTCGATAAAGTTATTGACTGAGATACTTTGCTTATTAGATTAGAATCTTGAGAGCTTGAAAAACTAAGACTTATTTGAGTTGATACACCAGAAATAAAACATCCTAGAAAAAAAGTAGAATTATATTGAAAGAAAGCTAGCTTATTTACAAAAAGATACTTAGAATGAAAAACAGTAATTTTAGAAACAGATATTCAAAATTATAGAGATAAATATGGTAGATTACTTTGATATGTTTTTATTAAAGAAAAAAATAAAGAAATATTTTTTAATAAGCTTTTGATTGAAACTTGAAATGCTAGATGATATTATAAATTTGATTTTAAATATATTAAAGATTTTGAAAAAGTAGAAAAAATAGCAAAAAAGAATTTATTATGATTATGGCAAGACAAAGAAGTTAAAAAGATTTTTCTTAAAGAAACAAGAGTTGATAAAAAAGCTTTAGAGCAAACTTTAAAAAGTATAGAACAAGATAATAAATTATTTGTTGATCTTGATAAAAATAACATTCCAGATGAATTTGAAGAATATGAATTTAAAACTATTAAAAAAGATGATAAGAGTATTACTATAGCTACATTTTCTAAGAAAATAAAAGATTATAATGCATATTCGGATTTTATTCAAAAGAGTTTTATTATAAAAACTTCATTTTTAAAATCATGATTAAAGCTTACATGAAAAACTCTTCCTAATACACCATTAACTATATGGCTTTGAGATTTGGAAGTTAATTTAGTCTCAGATAATAATTGAAACTTTATTTATATTTTTGATTCTCTTAAAGCATGAGTCTTTTATTTAAAAGTCAGGGTTACAGATACTTTTTGAAATACATTTTTTATTGAAAATATTCCTGATGTTAAGATAAAAAAAGATTATGTCCTTTGAATAATTAAGAGAGCAGAAGAAAAAAGGATAAAAAGAATTAATAAACAAAAAAAGAAATATAAAAGAAAATTAAAAAAACAAAAAAGTTCAAAGGAGAAAAAGCAAGCAAATAAAGATAATATTTTATTAGAAATTAATAAAATAAATAAAGAAGAAAAACAAGAATCTAGTATCCCATTTCTTTTTATAATTTTATTAACGGTTATGTTTTTTGTTTTATGATTATTTGTTCTATTAAAAAAATGATGAATTTTTAGTACACAAAATCTTTTATCAATTATAAAAAATGAATATAAGGAAAAGATATTTTTAATAATTGAATAAAAATAATATTTATTAAAAAAGAATTATGTTATATATTGTTTCTACACCAATTTGAAACTTGGGAGATATTACTTATAGAGCTGTTGAAACTCTGAAAGAAGTAGACATTATTGCCTGTGAAGATACTAGAAAGTCGATGATTTTGTTAAATCATTATGATATAAAAAAACCTCTTATTAGTTTTCATTCTCATTCTTGATTTACTAAAGTAGATAAAATTATCTCAGAATTAAAAAATGATAAAAATATTGCTTTAATCAGTGATGCTTGAACACCTTGAATTAGTGATCCTTGATATGTTCTTATAAAAGAAGCATTACTTGAATGATTAAAAATAGTTCCAATTCCTTGAGTTACTGCTTTTACTACTGCTTTAAGTGCTAGTGGCATGCAAATGAATCATTTTTTATATTTAGGTTTTTTACCAGTGAAAAAGGGAAGACAAACTTTGTTTAAAATGCTTGTAGAAAGGAAAAAAACTAGTTCTGAAACAGTTGTTATTTATGAGTCAGTTCATAGACTTATAAAGACTTTAAAAGAATTATTATCTTACTTTTGACAAGAACATAATATAGTTGTAGCAAGAGAATTAACCAAAAAGTTTGAAGAATTTAAAAGAGATAATATTATTAATATTATTAATTATTTTGAAGAAAATCCTTCTAAAGTTAAAGGAGAATTTGTAATTTTATTTTAAAAATATGGACTTAGCTAAATCAATAAAAAATACTTGAAAGGAAGAAGTGATTATAAAATCTATTGTCTGGAATACAATTATCTGAGAATTTTTAAAAGAAAAAAATATAGATATAACTGAGTATTTAGTTTCTATCTCAATTAATAAAAAAACTATTTCTGTAAAGACATTTAATCCTTTAATAAATTCAGAATTATTATTTATTGAAAATAAAATAAAAGAAGAATCTATAAAAAAAATCACAAAACTTTGATTAAAGTTTTGTGATTTTGAAATCAAATTCATATAGTTTATAGCTTCATTATATCTACTTCTTTAGATTTATACAATTCTTCAGCTTTTTTATTAGCTTCATCAATTATTTTTTGTAAATCATCTTGAATATCTTTAGCTTCGTCTTCACTAATTTCTTTTCAATCTTCTTTTCTTTTTATATCTTTGTGAATTTCTTGTCTGACATTTCTTATAGAGATTTTAGCTTCTTCTAAGAATTTTTTAGCAACTTTACTTAATTCTAATCTTCTTTCTTCAGTTAAAGCAGGTATTTTTATAATTATACTATCTGCCATATTTTGAGGATTTAATCACAAATCGGCTGCTGTTATTGCTTTTCATATTGCTCATATTACATTTTTGTCCCATGGTTTTATTGTAAGAGTCTGAGAATCTAAGACTCATACAGATGCTATATTTTTTATAGCTTGCATAGAACCATAACTCTCTACTAAAATATCTTCCACTAATGCAGGATTTGCTCTTCCAACTTGAAGTTTTGCAAACTCAGATTCTAGGTGGGTAAGAGTTTTTTGTACTCCACTATTTGCTTTGCTTAACATTATTTTTTTGTTATAAATTATTTATGAGCTAAATTATATTATCTTTTTTTAAAAAATCAATTTTTTACTTTACAAACTTATTAAACTTAATAATATATTATGTATTAAATTATAAATCTTAATTATAAATATGAAAGTTTTAGAAGTTAAAAATTTGGAAAAACATTTAAATAAGAAGTTAATACTAAATGATGTAAGTTTTAATGTTAAATCATGAGAAATATATGGTTTTCTTTGACCTAATGGTGCAGGTAAGACAACTACAATAAAATGTATAATGTGATTTATAAAACAGGAAAAATGAACAATCAAAGTTTTTTGAGAAAAGTGACTTACTCTAAAATCTAGAAAAGATATTTGATTTATGCCAGAGAATACTTATTTGTATAAATATTTAACTTGAGAAGAATTTTTAAGATTTAGTTGAAAGTTTTTTAAAATAAGTGAGAAAGATTTAAATAAAAGAATTAGTGAATTGCTTAAAAAAGTATGATTAGAATGATCATGAAACAGGTTTTTAAATACATATTCAAAATGAATGCTTCAAAGAATAGGTTTGGCCCAATCAATCATAAATAATCCGAAATTATTATTTTTGGATGAACCAATGAGTTGACTTGATCCAATATGAAGAAAGATGGTAAAAGATTTGTTAGTTGATTTAAAAAATAAATGAACAACTATATTTTTTAATACTCATATTCTTGCCGATGTAGAAAGTATTTGTGATAAAATAAGTATTATTCATAAATGACATTTGGTGGTTGAATCAATGAAAGTGTCAGAACTTAAAGAAAGTTTGGAAGATTATTTTATTAAAAAAATTAATGAAGTAGAAGAAAAAGTTTGAGATTAACTTTACTTTAAAATTGAATTTGTATAATAAAAATAGTATATTAATTATTAAATATTTAAAAATGGAAGTATTAAAATTAGATGAGAATAATTTCGATTCAGAAATTAAAAGTGGTGTAGTACTAGTAGATTTTTGGGCTGAATGGTGTGGACCTTGTCAAATGATGTTACCTATTTTATCAGATTTTGCAGAAGAAATGTGAGATAAGATGAAGGTTTGAAAGGTAAATGTTGATGAGAATCCGGCTTTAGCACAAAAGTTTAGAGTTATGAGTATTCCTACGATTGTTGTATTAAAAGATTGAGAAATGGTTGAGCAATTAGTTTGAGTTCAACAAAAAGAAGTTTTAGTTGATGTTTGTAGTAAATATTTATAATATAAAACAAAAAAATTAAGTGAAATTAGTTTCACTTAATTTTTTTGTTTTAAAAATCAGAGTTTACCTTATATTATTTACTTTTTATAGATTTTTAATATAATATAATAAAATTTAATAGCTAAAAAAAGATAAAATAATGAATTTAGAAAATATTAGGAATTTTTGTATTATAGCTCATATTGATCATTGAAAGTCTACTTTAGCAGATAGACTTTTAGAAATAACTTGAACAATAGATAAAAGGGAAATGAAACATTGACAAATGTTGGATACAATGGAATTGGAACAAGAAAGAGGAATTACAATAAAACTTCAACCTGTCAAGATGAATTGGAAAGGTTATGAACTCAATATTATAGACACTCCATGACATGTTGATTTTCAGTATGAAGTTTCTAGGAGTCTGGCTTCTGTAGAATGAGCACTATTAATTGTGGATGCTACTCAATGAATTGAGGCCCAAACACTTTCTAATGTTTATATGGCTATTGAAAACGATTTAGACATAATTCCTATTATCAATAAAATTGATCTCCCTGCAGCTGATTTTGATAAGGTTGCTGAAGAAATAATCTCTCTGCTTGGCTGTGATATTTCAGAAATAATATGAGTTTCTGCCAAAACCTGAGAAAATGTAGAAACTGTATTAGAAGAAGTTATAAAGAAAATATCTCCACCAAAAGTATTTTCTGAGAAAAACCCTGAAAATGATGAATTAAAAGCCTTAGTTTTTGATTCCCAATACGATTCATATAGATGAGTTGTCTCTTATGTAAAAGTTTTTCAGTGAGAAATTAAAAAATGAGATACACTTCATTTTTTAAATACAGATAAGAAAATAGAGGCGCTAGATGTTTGATATTTTTCTCCTAGTTATATTAGCTCTGATAAGATTTGATTAGGTTCAGTCTGATATGTTGTAACATGATTAAAGACAATTAGAGATGCAAAGGTTTGAGATACTGTTTGGAAACCAGAAATGGTTGAGTGACCAAAAGCAAGACCAGAAGATGCCAAAGCTATTGAGGGTTTCTGAGAAGTGGTTCCATTTATATATGCTGGGATATTTGCTATGGATTCAAGTGAGTATCCGTTATTAAAAGATTCAATGGAAAAACTAGTATTAAATGACTCTGCTTTAACTGTTGAACAAGAAGTAAGCCCCGCTCTTTGACATTGATATAGATGTGGTTTCTTGTGATTACTCCATTTAGATATAGTCAAAGAGAGATTGATGAGAGAATTTGGTATGGATGTTATAATGACATCTCCTCAAGTTACTTATAGAGTTGTTTTGTCCTGAGATAAAACAAGTGAATATTCTAGATTATCTTCTGAGTTGATTGAAGATGAAAGAGGTCATAAGCACACAAGAATTCTAGTTTCAAATCCAGAAGAACTTCCTTCTAGAGAAAAATACTTATATATAGAAGAGCCTATAGCAAAAGTAGAAATAATAACACCAGAAGTATATGTTGGTAGTCTTATGCAATTATCACAAGAAAGAAGATGAATTTTTAAAAATCAACAATTTATAGATAGTGATAGGGTAATGCTTACCTATGAATTACCTATGAATGAGCTTATTTGAGATTTTTATGATGAAATAAAATCTTTAAGTTCTGGTTATGCATCTTTGAATTATGAATTTATTCGTTTTTCAGAAAGTGATTTAGTTAAATTAGAGGTTGTAATAGCCGATGAAAAAGTAGAAGCCTTGGCATTTATTTGTCATAAAGAGCAAGCTAGGTATATTTGATGAAAAATATGTTTAAACTTAAAACATTCTATCCCTAAAGCACTTTTTACAATAAAAATTCAAGCTGTTGTCTGATCTGAGGTTGTTTGAAGAGAAAATATTTCTGCTATGAGAAAAGATGTAACAGCAAAACTTTATGGATGAGATATAAGTCGTAAAAGAAAGCTTTTAGATAAACAAAAGAAAGGTAAGAAGAAACTTAAGCAATTTTGAAAAGTAAGTCTTCCAAGTGAAGCATTTGTTAATTTATTGAAAAAATAAAAAAATCCTGTTTTTAAACAGGATTTTTTGAATATTAAGTTTATTTTAGTAATCTATCTCTACAAAATCTCAATTAGTTACAGGTGGTTTATTTCAATTTGCAATAAATAACTTTCTTTTTTCAGGTTTAATAATAACACTTTGTACGGTTCATCTATTTGCAATTGTTCACCATCATACTAAGTCAGAGTCATAATAGGATATAATATCTTTTATATCATTATAATTTATTTTATTTAAAACAGAAAGTTTATTATGATATTGATTATATCTATCTTTTCCGAAAGTTATATTTTTATTAAATAAAACATTAGATAAAAAATAATTTGTAGAAATTAATGCATTTTTACCTTCTAAAAATGTCCTGTATCAAACTCTAGTATTTGTAACTTCAGCAACTATTCAGGTATTCTCTTTGTAGCTTCATAATATTATATTGTTGGCTATTGTTCTATCAGCATTTTCAATGATTTTTTTTGATTCGGCTAAATTATTGGATTCTTCAACAATTTTTCTATATAAAAATCATGTAGGAACTCAAAGACCAGGTTTTTCATTTGTATATGATGTATGATTGGAAAGTGATATTCATTTTTCTCAAACTCAAGTAAGAACTCAAATATATCATGGAAATCAAACAGATATATGAGTTTTATACTTTAGTACTATTTTATTCTTTGCTAAAATCTTTAAGTTATAATCCAAATTTCTTGTATGGTAGAAATCGGTATTAAATCATTTTTTAACAGGAATAATCATAGATGAACATTTCGCTAGATTTAATAAGTCATCATAAACATTTATAATCAATATATCATTAAAACTTACTCAGGCTCAATCAGCGATTCACTTCATTTCAACTATATATTTTTTTGGTATATTTTTTACAAATTTTTTTGCTCTGTAATTTAGTGTACTATAAATTGGTCTTCAAAAATATCTATCTTTTCATAATAAGTTATTTTTAAAATAGTTTAGTAGTTCTTTAATTTCTAACTCTAATTTTTCTCAGTGATAATATCATTTTTGATATGGATTTCATTCTTTTAAATCTAGAATTTTTATTCAATTATTTTTAACATAAGAAAATTGTAAATCTTGAGGAGAATAGTCTTCTTTTGCTATATTATAAGAATCAAAGTGATCAATTCTTAAAATAAATAAAATTCAAAAATATGATATTATAACAAATAATATAAAAGATAATTTTTTATGTTTTTTTAATATTTTTTTAATTTTCATTTATTTATTTATTAAATTATTCACCTTACAGCACTTATATTGAAACTATACTTCATTTTCAGAGATCATAGAATTCAAATATATCATGTTTTTCATTCTATTGTAATTGGTTTTAATATTATACTATAATCTTTTAAATATGGTATAATATTTTCTTCTCATATAAAAATGTTTACATCATTATTTGTAGGTAGATTTTCTATAAAATTAGAAAAATTTATTTTATCTTCTAGCATTTTAATTATAGAATAAATACCATCTCACAATTTTTTATGATTTTTTTCAAGAAAACTCGAGATTCATGAATATTCACATATATGTTTTTCAGGAATAATAAAAAATGCTATTTCTTTTGTATTTTTAGCTAGTTCATAAGTGATTCTATAAATAAAATCTGCTAATTCAGTAACACCTCATTTTCATGTATTTAAATTTTTTTCTTGTAAAAAAAAGTCTGGAGTTTGTTCCATTAAATAGTTTACAAATGCTCTAAGTCCTTTAGTTGTTGGAAGTCTTCCTGCAGAATTATATGGTTGATATAATAAGTCAAGGGATTCAAGAGTTGACATATCATTTCTTATAGTAGCAGGACTTACTCATAAGTCATGCTTTTTAAGGAGTAATTTACTTCACATTACTTTTCAAGTTTTCAAATATTCATCTACAATAATTGTAAGAATTTCTATGTTCCTTTGTGTTAAATTAGCCATATTTACATTATTATATTTAAAAAGTCTTTAGCAGTTTCTTTTTTATTATATGTTTCTATTACGTTATTATAATTTATTTTTTTATTTTTCTTATTTTCTATGCAATCTAAAACAGTTTTTTCTAGACTAGAAGTAGATATTGGAGAAAAATATGAAATACTTTCTTGGAAAATATTTTTTATATTTTTTATATTACTTGCTATTATATTAGAATTATATTTTATAGAATCCCTTAGAGAAAAAGGGAAAGGTTCATAAAAACTTGGTAATATTACTCAAATGCATTTTGAATATAAATTTCTCTTTTCTTCTTCTTTTATTTCTCAAAGAAAAAAAACTTCATTTTGTAGTTTATAATTTATTATGGTTTCTCTAATATATATTTGTTTAGAAATATCATTTCAAAGAAAAACTAAATCAAGTTTTTTTCAAGAATCTTTTAATCTTTTTATTACACTTAGCAATCTATCAATATTTTTATGAATTCAGGTTCAAGAAGAATAAATAAAAAAGTCATTTTTTATATTAAATTTTGTTTTTACATCAATTTTTATTAATTCATTTTCCTCTATTAAATTTTCTCAGGGAAAGAATCATTTTATTATTTTTATTTTTTTATTATTTATATTAAATTTTTCTGTTACTTCTTCAATATTATTATTTTCAAAACATACTATTTTTTCGGCTTTTTTTAAAGTATTTTTCAATAAAAAAATATATTTGTACTTTTCAAACATATTGTCAAAATTTTGATAATATATATTTTCAAGAGAATATATAAAAGATACAAAACTTTTTTTATAAAAAAATGGTTTATTATGATCAAAAAATATCATTAAATCATTGTTATCCTTCTTTAAAATTCAATAGTATTTAGTTTGTTCTTCAAGACTTCAATTTTTTATATTAATATTATTTATTTTTAAATTTTGCTTTGGGATTATTTCTTTTGTTAAATTATCATTATTACAATAAATATTAAAATTTATATTATCATCTTTTTTTATTATTTCTTTTGTTAATTCTATTATAAAATCAGAAAATAATCCTGGATTATCTGTTAATCTTAAGTCTAGTCAAATTTTCATTTTTTTATATATTTAATAAAATACTTTTATTTTTTTATATTATCATTATAATATAAAAAAGGAAAATTAATAGTTTTTTTATGAAAATTAGTGATTATCTAAAAAAAAAGAATGGAGAGGCTTATTTAAAGGTAAAAGTTATAACTTGAGCATCCAAAACTGAATTTTTTGATTTACTTTGAAATGATATAGTTAAGCTTAGACTTACTGCTATTCCAGAAAAATGAAAAGCTAATGAACAGTTGATTAAATTTTTATCAAAAGAATTAAAAATCAGAAAAAATGATATTGAAATTATTTCTTGAAAGACAGGTAGGCTTAAAGAGCTTAAAATAAAATACAATTAACTTCTTTTTTATGGAAAGCACTATTATAATTATTTATACAATATTGTTTATTGTTACATATATTTTTATAGTTAAGAGGTTGAGTATGCTTAATGATAAGCATTATGAACATATTTGATGTAATTATTTGAAAAAGTCTAATAAACTAGTTGTTAAACTCATTACTTTTACAATGTTAGTGCAATATATAATATCTGTTTTTATTATTATAACTTTGCTTTAATATGTCTAAATATCAAGATCAAAATGAACTAATTGTTGTAAAAAAACATTTTATAGTTTTGTTTTTTAGAATATTAAGACTTTTGATAGTGTTAATGTTGTTATTTATCTGATATTTAGCTTTCCAAAAATATTTTCCTTTATTAATAAGTGATAAAAGTATAAATTATCTTATATTTTTAGTTATAATAGTTATTCTAAATTATGAATTTATTAAGTTAGTATTGTTTTTGGTAAAATACTATAACAATTTGATAATAATCACTAAAGATAATATACTTATACTTAATATGTTACTTGTAACAAAAGATGATTTAGAAGTTATAGATCCTTATAAAATAACAAAAATTGATGAATTTTCTCGTTGATTTTTATCAAATGTATTTTGATATTGAACATTAGTGATTGAACAGCAAGGTGAATCTGTAAGAAAATTTCGTCTAACCCCCAACCCTTATAAAATAATAAAGATATTACATAAACAAAGGCAATATATCGTTCAAGATAGGAGGAAAAAATATATCATTAATAATGAAGAAATATAATTATAAAATGAAAAAAGAAAGAATTTTAGTTTGATTAAGTTGATGAGTAGATTCTGCAGTTTCTGCGTATTTACTAAAAAAAGATTGATATGATGTCACAGCTTGATTTATGATAAATTATTTAGCTCCAGATTGAGAATATTGTCCAACTAAAGAAGATTTGGAAGTTGCTAAAGAAGTTGCTTCTTATTTAGAAATTCCGTTTTTTACATTTGATTATAGAGATGAATATGAAAAAAAAGTTTTAAATTATATGTATGAATGATATAAAAAGGGAATTACACCAAATCCTGACATTATGTGTAATAGTGAAATAAAATTTAAAGTTTTTCTAGAGGAGGCTATTTCTCACTGATTTAACAAAGTTGCTACAGGACACTATTCTAGAATAGAAAAAAAGAATTTAACTTTTCATCTTTTAAAATGAATTGATGAGAAAAAAGATCAATCATATTTTTTAGCCTGATTAGATCAATCTCAGCTTTCAAGAACACTTTTTCCTATTTGATGAATGAAAAAAGAAGAAGTTAGAGTTTTGGCAGAGAAAATATGACTTCCAAACTCAAAAAGAAAAGACTCTCAATGAATTTGTTTTGTTTGAAAAGTAGATATGAATAAATTTTTAGAAAAAAAAATCAAACCTAAAAAAGGCTTGATTAAAGATACATCTTGAAAGATTTTGTGAGAGCATAAATGAGTTTATTATTACACAATTTGACAAAGAAAATGACTTGATATTTGATGATTAAAGGAATGAGTTTATGTAGTAAAAAAAGATTTAGAAAAAAATATTTTAATAGTTTGAACAAAAGATGATTTAGAATTATTTGATGATAAATTGTATATGAATAATGTACATTTTTTATCAAAAAATGATTACAAGTTTCCTTTAAAAGCTAATGCCAAAATTAGATATAGACAATCTGACCAAGCTTGTGAAGTTTTTAAAGAGTTTGATAATAGATACTTAGTTAAATTTAAACACAAGCAAAGAGCCATAGCTCTTTGACAGATTTGTGCTATTTATTTGGGAGAAGAATTAATTATGAGTTGAGTAATTGTCTAAAAAACTTACCTTTCTCATAATATTAATTCTATAGACGATTCTTCTCAATCATTTTTAAGTACTTTTAGATTGAGCTTTTCTCAAGGTAACTTATTTCTAATAAGATCATTTAAGTTATTAGATTTTGATAATTTTTGACCGTCTGCTTCAAGAATTATATCTCATTTTTTAATTCATGCATTATCAGCAGGACTTCAAGGAATTATTGCTCATTCTTTATTTATAATATATAGTCAATAATCAGAATTTAAATTAAATTCTTTTTTTATTCAATCAGATATAGGAATATAATTTATTCAGATGAAAGCCTCTTTTATTTCTCAGTATTTTTTAATAGAATCTATTATATAATCAACTTTATCTTGAGTTAAACTTATAGAAAATCAAATTGAACTACTTCAATTTATTTTTGCTGTATTTATTCACATAACATTTCAGTTAAGGTTTATTAGTGGACCTCAACTATTTCAGTAATTTATAGCAGCATCAGTTTGTATTAATTCATTTAGTACTTTATCTCAATCTTTTATTTTTCTATCTTTTCAACTAATTACTCAAAGAGAAACAGAATTTTGAAATTCAGATAATGCATTTCATATAGCAATTGCAAATTGCCCTATTTTTATATCTTCTTTGTTTTTAACAAATGATAATGGAGTAAAATTTTTATCATCTTTACTTTTTATTTTAAGTATTGCAATATCATTTGTTTTACTAACAGCTAAAACTTCAGCATCATATTCTTTGTTATCATGAGTAATAATTGTATATTCAGCATTTTCATCATTAACTACATGTTTATTAGTTATTATTTTTCAGTCTTTAGTTACAAAGAATCATGTTCATCCTCAAACTTCTTTATCTGTTATAACAGAAACCTTATTAAAAAATCCCCAAGGATCACTTCTATAAATAACTAAATCTTTCTTGATTATTATACTAACAACTCATGGAGAAACTCTTTTTATTAGTGAGGTAATTTCATTTTCAAGATTCACAATACTTGTTACTTTTTCGTTTTTTATAACTTTTTTTTCTTCTTTATTTTCTTTTATGCTTTCTACTTTTTTCTCAGTTACTTCTTTGGCTTCTGTTTTTAATGGCTCTTCTTTTTTTAATTCTAATAATAAAAAAGCTCATATAAATCAAGAAGTTATTGAGAAGAATATAATAAGTATAATTAATATTTTTGTTTTCATATGTATTTTTTTATTTAACTAAATTTTTTTAATTAGCTTTCTAAGTGATTCGCTAATTGGATCTTTTCATTTCTTTATAAAATCTAAAGTAGTAATAATCATAGAAATTATATTTAGATTTGAGCTAGATAGAATATTTTCTAAATATTTTATTTTTGGTTCAACAAAATTTACTTCTTTTATGATTTTTATTCATCTTTTCTGAAATTTTATTTGTTTTATATAGTTTTTCACAAATATATTACTTCATCATCAACTTACAAAAAAATTATGTGGACATATATTATTTCATAATATTTTTTCAAGACCAGCAATCAAACATTCTTCAAATATTTCTAAAAAATCTATTTTTTCATCTGCATATATATTTTCATCCATTGAGTTAATTATATTTATTTTTGATACATCATTGTTTTTTCTTATATTTTTAACAAGATTTCAAATTCATATTGGGATTTTTGAAACTCAAATTATTTGTCATTCTTTTTTTATTATAATAGATGTATGATAATTTCATACATCTATTATAACAATATTATTTTTCTTTTTAAACAATTTTGTAATAGCATATTCAGAAGGTAGTATTTTAATAATTTTTTTGTTTAGATATTCTTCAATATATTCCAAAAGATTGTATTGGCTTAATGGAATAAATGTATTAAGAATAGAAAGAGAAATATTTTCTCAATTTTGTCATAATAACTTTTTTGTATCAATCTTGTCTATTTGTATTTTTGTTATATTGCTTAAAATTAGTTTTAAATCACTTTTATTATATCAACTATCATTTTTTATATCACTTAAATGTTCAGAGATAATTTTTTTTTCCACTTTTTTTATTATAGTGTCTAATTCTTCTTTATCAATTTCTTTATATATATCTTTTCTTTTATAGTTTAGTTTATTGGTCTTTATAAATACTTCTTTAAATGAAATATTTATAATAATCTTTTTTACTTTTATTTTTAACCCTTTTTCTGCTTTTTTTAATGCACTTTCAATGTTTTTACACAATCACTCTATATTAGTAACTTCTCAGGATTTAATATATCTTGTGTCTTGTCTTTTTTCTCAATATCATATAAGTTCAAGATCTCAATTTTTAAAATTACAAATTCAAGCTCTAATTTTATAACTTCAAATATCAATGATTCATATAGTTTCGGCTTTGATTTCTCTTTTTATAAAATTCATTATTTGTAATATTAAAAATTAATCTATATCAAGTCACAGGCCTTCTAATAGTTGATTTCATTCTTTTACTTTTCATTCTCATATCAAAGCCATTGCAAGATCTTTTGTAATAAGTTCATCTTTTGGTGCAATATTTAAAGCTCTTTTTAGTAACATAATTCATTTAAAATTTTCTCAAGCCATAGTATAAGCCCACCCTAAATTTCTTAAAACTTCAGGGTTATTTTTCATAATAGAATTTGATTTTTCTAGGTATTTTAATGAAAGGTTTATTTTATTTTTAGATAATAAAATAAATCACTTTAAGTAGTTTCAAGCAGCAGATTCAGGGTTTATATTTAAAGCATAATTAGTAGATTTATCAGCTTTTGAGGTATCTCATTTATAGAGATAAATATCAGCTAATTGTTCATATAATCTGTAATCGTTATTATATTTAACAATTGATTTTTCTAACATACTTATAGCTTCATCAAATTTTTTATCTGCTTTTAATCTTTCTGATTCATTTATTATATCTTTTATTTCATTCATATTACTATATTTTTAATGGCATTATTATATGTTTAAAAGATGATTTATCATCTTTCTTTTCAGGATCTTTAATAGGAGTAATAAGTATTTGTGATAAGGGAGTTTCAAAACTAATAGAAATATGAGTTGTATCAATTACTCATAATACTTCAAGTAAATATACAGAATTTATTCATATTATATTATTTGCTCATTCAACAGCTCAAACTAATTTAACATCTCATTCTCATACTTGAGTTTCGCTACTTTCAAGTAATATTCAGCTTTCTGAAGAAAAACTAATTTTTATTGAATAATTGTTTTCACGGCTTATAAGATTTATTTTTTTTAATGCTCACATCAAATCTACTCTGTTAATTTCAGCTTTTGTTCAATATGAATTTGGGAAAAAAGCTTCATAGTTAGGAAACTTTCAATTTAACAATCTTGAGTAGAATTTAGTCTGTCAAAACAAAAATGCTATTTGATTTTCTCAAGAAATTATTTTCACTTCCTCTTCTTCTTCCAATATACTTTTTAGTTCCGATGCTGTTTTACTTGGAATAATCTCAGAGAATTTCTCTTTTATTTTATTTGTTCAAATAATTTTGTATTCAGAAAGTCTAAAACTATCAGTTGTAGCAAATGAAATTTGCTTAGAATCAATATTTACTAATATTCAAGCAAGAGTTGGTCTTATATTTCATTCAGCAGAAGAGAATAAAGTTTTTTCTATTGATTTTTTTAGAACTTTTGATGACAAAGTCATGCTAATTTCTTCTTTTATTTTAGGAATAAGAGGAAATTCTTCAGATTTAAGTCATTTAATTTTAACTTTTCAACTTTCAGTTTTTATTTTTATGCTGTCATCATCTAATAATTCTATTTCAAGTGTATCATCATTAATTAGTGACACATAATTTGTAAATAATTTACTAGGGACACAAAAACTTCATTCAGAACTTATTTCAATATTTTCGTTAATTACATATTCAATTGCCATTTCAAGATTATTTGAAGTTAGCACTAAGTTGTTATAATTAACCTTTAATAATATATTTTCTAATATTGGAGTAGTTGTTATTGTTGCTGTAGCATGATTTACAATTGCTAATCACTTTTTTAGATTGTCTGAATTAATTTTGAATTTCATAAAATATATATTATTTGAATATAATAAACCATTATATTTCTAACTATTTTTAATAAAAAATCAAGTTGAGCTTAATATTTTGTGTTAATAAACATCGGAAAAAGTTTTTAATCAAAATTAATATTTAAAGAACTACTTTTTAGTGTTATATTTTTTATACATTCTAAAGATTCTCTTAATTTATCTCATTTAACAATTATTTTAGAATAAAAATAATTGTGTTTTTTCATTATTTTATTAATTTTTTTTATTTCTATTTGATTTTTATTGTTCTTTTTAAGAATATCTTCTATTTCTTTTATAAATTCTATAGATTTATTTTTATTTTTATTTTTATATTCTATACTGGCAATTTCAGTGTATGGAGGATACAAAAATATCTTTCTTTCATTTAATGTTTTTAATAAAAAATCTTTATAATTTCAACTTGTTATACTTTTTATAGTGTCATTTTCAGGAATAAAGGTCTGAATAATTATCTCTGTTTTTTCTCAAACTCTATTTCATCTTCATATTAATTGTGATATATTTTGGTAGATTTTTTCTTCTGTATCATACTTTGGAACCTGTAATTCTTGTTCTATTAATATTATTCAAATTAATCAAAGGTTTTTAATATTAAATCAAGTTGTAATCATTTTTGTTCAAATAACTATATCTGCATTTTCTAAATTATTTAAAACATTTTTTTTCTCACTTACTGTTTTTATATTATCAGAATCAAATCTAAAGATTTTTTTATTTTCATCAAAATAACTTTTCAGCTTATTTTCTAATTGTTGAGTTCATATTCATACCTTTTCAAGCTCTTTTTCTTTACATTTATCGCAATTATCAGGGATATTTTTAGAAAATAAACAAATATGACAAACGAGTTTATTAGATTTATGAACAGTTAAGCTACAGTCACAGTTTTTACATTTGTATAACTTTTGACATTTTTTACATACTAAAGAAGAAAATTCACCTCTTTTATTTAAATAGAGTAAAACTTTTTTCTTATTTTTTATATTCTTTTCAATATTTTCCAAAAGGGTTGAAGATATATATTTTCATAAGCTGGATTTGTTGCTTCATAGATTTACTATTTTCATTTTTTTTCTTATTATTTTAAATAATTTTCTTTAATTATACTTTTTACTTGCCATATTTTTGACAGATTTTTATACATATAATATAATAATTACATACTTTATATATAATAATTTAAAAAAATGAAAAAGAAAGAAAAAAAAGCATTAGCAAATAGAATTAATTGGTATGTTTTTATAATCTTTGCTATCTCTTTAACTTTCAATATAGTACAAGCAAGTGCTTACGCTAGCTTAAGATTATTATTAGAAAATCCAGAATTAGTAGATTCTTCAATTTTTATTAGAATAATGTAAAACTAATAATCTTTTTAAATAAGTATCATTTGGCATTTTTTTAAGTGAAAAAAGGTCGTTATTAAGTTTATTTTATTTTTGCTCTTTTTTTATTTATAGTCTTGCATTATAGTATATTTTACCTGCTTTTGGATTTATTCCTTTTGACTTAAATAACTCACTTGTAGTTACAAATTCATAACCTTTTGATTTTAATTTTTTAATTACGTTGTCCATAGCATCTACAGTTTGTTTGTGGATATCATGGCAAAGAATTATCTGACCATCACTAGCATTTTCAATGATAGCGTCATATATAGATTCAGCATTTCTTGTTTTCCAATCAAGAGTGTCAATAGACCAATGTACAAAATACATATTTAATTTTTTAGCAACGGCTTTTACATTTTCATTTACACTTCCATATGGCGCTCTAATAGCTAAACTATCAACATTTATTGTTTTGAATATTTTAGCACGGGTTGTCATAATTTCATCTTCAATATCTTCTTCTGATAACTTAGTTAATTGTTTATGACTCCAAGTATGATTACCTATTTCATGACCATTTTTGTATATATTAATAAGTCCCTCAGTATACTTATTAATCTGACTACCTAAAACAAAAAAGGTTGCTTTTGCGTTATTTTCTTTCAAAATATTTAAAAGTCTATTTGTATGTACTCATGGTCAGTCATCAAAAGTAAGTGCAATTAATTTTTTATTCTTTATTTCTTTCTTTATCTTTTTCTTGTTTACTACAATACTGTTGTTTATAACTTCTTTTTTTAATTTAACATTTTTTGAGTTAAAATAAATAATATTATTTTCTTTTAAAAAATCCTTAGACAATTCTATAATAATACTACCATCTGACATAGGAGTATACATTCCTCTTTGAAGATATATTTTTAAACCATCATTTGTAAAAATAAAATTATCTAACAAACCTTCATCTATAAAATTGGTATCTAAATTGGCTTCTTTTACCACTCTCTTTTTTATTATTTCAATACTTTCTTTTTCAAGTATTTTATCTAATGATACTATTTTATTATTTTTTAAATCAATTGTAAAAGTCTTGATAATATCTTCTGGATGTGCATATGACAAATTATCATAAAAACCTTTTAATACAACAGATATATACATATCATTTATAATATAAGAATATGAATGTATTGATAATTCAGAACTAGAATTTTTAGAATCTTCAAGATAATAATTTAACTTTTCATCTACCCAGTTTTTTATACTTTTATTTAATATAGTGTTATTTCCTTTTGGATAAACAATATAAGTAAGTAAATTACCATTATTTAGAGTTATAATATTATTTTCCCCGTATTCTTGAGATTTCTTCTCTAGCTCATTCACTCTATCTATGAATTCATTTAAAAGTACATCTTTAGATATATTTTCTTTATTTTTATGGTCTTTTTTAATCTTTGTAGTTTTTGTTGTTAAATTATCAGACTCTATTATATTTCTTTTAGTTTGTTCTTGTTTATATTTTGACCAATAAAAAATACTTCCAATTATTATAATAATAACTGAGAAAAGTAGTAATAAAATAAGTAAAGATTTATCTTTATTCATGTTAATCTATATTAAAATTTAAATTCTTCATACTTTTTTGTTAAATATTTATAAACTTGAAACTTTTTATAATAATATTTTTAAATAAATAAAGTTTTTTTCTCCACCAAAATTTAGATTATGCCAATTTAAATCCTATTTTTTGTTTTAAAAAAAAGGAAAATTAGAAAAATAAAGTTGCAAAAACTTTTAACACTAATTTTTCCTTATGGACAGTATACATATAATTTGAAAAATACTAAAAAAATACTAAATTTAAATTTAAAAAAACACATAAAAAGCCTAATGTAAATTAGGCTTTTTTGCATAAATGATTGATCATATAAACCATAGTAAATATATAAAGGTAAATATATAGAAATTTCAAGATATAGCTGAAATAAAAAATAATATATTATACGATAACGAAAATAGAATTGTAATATATATATTTTCTTTATTAATTTTTCATCAAAATAATCAAAAAATAAATGGTGATATAAAAGGAATAAAAAGGAACAATAATATTTTTTTCTCTTTTTTCTTAAATTTTAAAGAATTATGCATTCATTTTCATATAATTAATATAAAAATATTTAAAGCTATACTTGTTACAAGAATAGTAGGCATTATAATAAATAAGCTTTTAACTGAAGCATCAGTAGATATGTTAATGAAATTAAGAAAATTTTCTGGAATAATAATAGGTAATTCAATAAGTTTAAATAGTAATTCAGCCATTTTAGTTTTTATTAAAATATTAGATTATGATAGTTTCATTATAAAAATTAATTATTTATTACAAGTTAAGGAATATTAATTTCTTCTAGAAAATCACAATATGTTTTTTACTTGCTATAACTTGCTATGACAAAAAATTTGCATTATAGTAAAAATTGTAGTAATATAGTTTTAAGGCATATATCGATTTCAGGTTTCCTCCTTTCACCTGTCATTGATGTATGTCTTTATTTGTTGTTAAAAATTATAAAACTCCGGAGAGCTTAAAAGTTTGATTTCTAATTTTTCTGTATTTGGTATCTAAAAAAATTTGAATTTTTTAAATTTTTGTTTATAAATAGACATATTTTAAAAAATAAACAATTGTTAAAATGGATTTGTATAAAGAGCTTTGACTTGATAAATGAGCTTCAAAAGAGGAAATAAAAAAGGCATATAGAAAACTTGCAATGAAGTATCATCCTGATAGAAACCCATGAAATCATGAAGCAGAATGAAAGTTTAAAAAAATAAATGAGGCTTATAGTGTATTATCAGATGATAAAAAAAGACAACAATACGATACTTTTTGAACTACATGATGAGCTTGAGGTTTTTGATGAGTTGAAGTTGATTTATGAGATATTTTTGAATCGTTTTTTTGATGAAATACTAAAAGATGACAAAAAAAATCATCTGAACAAAGATGAGAAGACATTGAACATAATATTAGTATTAATTTAAAAACAAGCATTTTTTGATGAAAAGAAACAATAAAATTTAAAAAATACGATAGTTGTTCTATTTGTAAATGAGAATGATGAGAATGAAAGAAATCTTGTAACATATGTTCGTGAACAGGTTATGTTACAAAAACAACTCAGAGTTTATTTTGAGTTGTTCAACAAACAATTACTTGCTCTAGTTGTTCATGATCATGAGAAAGTTTTGAAAAAGTTTGTGATAATTGTAAGGGGAGGAAAAGAGAAGTTGTAACTAAGAGAATAGATATTGATATTCCTGCTGGTATTAATGATGGTATGATTATTAAGCTTTCATGAGAGTGAAATTCGTGAATTTGAACAAAAGCCAGTTGAGATTTATATGTTAAATTTTCAGTGGAATCTGAGGAAAAGTGATTAAAAAGAGAATGAGATGATTTATTTTATGAAATAAAAATAGATGTTGTAGAGGCTGTTTTGTGAGCAACAAAAGATATTATTATTCCTATAATTTGAAAAAGAAAAATAGAAATTAAAGCTTGAACTCAAAATCAGACAGTTATAAAAATATCTTGAGATTGAGTAAAAGATATACAAAGTGATGATAAATGAGATTTATTTTTAACAATTCTTGTTAAAATACCTAAAAAACTTTGAAAAAGAGAAAAAGAATTGTATTTAGAAATTGCTAAAGAAAAAAAAATTAATATAAATAATAAGAAGTGAGTCTTTGAGAAATTATTTAATTAATATATTTTATGTGAAAATACATTAAAATATTATTCTGAGTATTGTTTTTACTAGTTTTATTTTTTTCTTTTAAATCAGAATATTTTGATTTCCACGAAGAAAAGAAAAAAATAAAACAAGAACAAAAAATATTAGATAAATGAGTAAAAGATTTTTCTTTAGAGAAAACAAGAAATATTGATGATACAAAAATATACTATACTCCTTATGGTAGTTTACTTGAAAAGATAGTAAAAGATATAAAGAGTGCACAAAAAAGAGTTTTTGTTGAAGTATACATCTTGACAGAAAAGAGAATTGTTGAAGCTCTAAAAAATGCAAAGATAAGATGAGTGGATGTAAGAGTTATACTTGAAAAGAATTTATATAAAGCCAATAACTTAAATAACAAGGCTTTTAATTACTTGAAGAAAAATAATGTAAATATAATTTGGTCTAATCCAGAAAATTATTCTTTAAATCATACAAAACTTATGATTATAGACTCCAAAGCTTATATTTCTACAGGTAATTTCACTCATTCTTCATTTTTCTTTAATAGAGATTTTTTTATCTATACAAAGGATAAAAAAGTTTTAAATGATTTAGAAGAAATCTTTTTAATAGATTTTCAATATAAGAAGAATCTAGTTTATTCCCATGATTTAGTTTTGAGCCCAAATTATTCAAGAGAAAAATTTGAAAAGTTATTTTCATCTGCTGAAAAATCTTTGAAATTATATTTTCAATATATAAAAGACAAAGACTTAGAAGATTTGTTAATAAAAAAGTCTTTAGATTGAGTTGATGTTGAAATAGTGGTGTCACAAAAATCATTTAATGAGGATAGGGAAGAAATAGATGATTTAAGATCTTATTGAATAAAAATTTATCCAATTAAAAAATATAAAATGCACTCAAAAGCAATACTTGTTGATGAAAAATATTTATTTATTTGAAGTATTAATTTTTCAACTTATAGTATTGATAAAAATAGAGAAATTTGAATTCTATTAAAAAATGAGGATATAATTAAAACATTTGTAAATGTTTTTAATCAAGATTTTGAAAAATAAGATAATTTATGATATAATATAATTAGATTTAAAGTACTAATTAGAAAACAAAAAAAATGTGAATTATTTTTAAATTATTTTTTTCAATTCTTTTTTCTCTTATTTTATGATTTTTAATCATAACTTCATTTATTACTGATCAATATTCTAGTGCTGATAATAATGTTTTGTTATCAAATTTTGAAACTAAACAAGATTTATTAACTTGATGAGTTATTCATGATTCACTTAGTGATATAGACGAAGTTTATTACTCTACTTGAGAAATTAAAAAAACTGAAGAATGAAATATTACTACTATTGATTTAAGTTCTTGAGAATATATATTTTCTCTTTCTTGAATATGAAATAATTATATTATTAATTATAAGTGATTCTCATTAAAAAATTTATGACCAGGTATATTTTATATTAATACAATAAAACCTAAAAAATATTCAATATTTTCAATTTCCTCTTTATTACAACTTAATTTATTAAATTTATCAAACAATTCTTTATCTACAGAAGTTTTTTTATATCCACATGGTTATATTATATTTAATCCAAAAAGGAACTATATAGTATCAGGTTGAGATGCTTTGAGAGTATCTACAGTTTTATCTTGATTATGATATTTTAATAAAAATATTCTTGATGTATCATGAAAAATCAATTCTGAATTTTTAAAAAATATTTGACCATTATTAAATGATAAAATATTTTTTACTTCCACTCTTAAAAATATTTATGATAATAATAAAGTTATTTTTAGTAAGTTATGAAAAATTAGAAAAAAAGAATGAGATGATGTTTCTTGAACACAATTAGTAGAAGAATATGACAGCTTATTTTTTAACAAAAGTAAAAAAGTTTCATTATATAAAAATGCAATTTATGACGACTTAAATAAGTTATTTTTTTCAGATAAGAGGGAAAATGTTTTAGTTAATAGAATTTATAATAATTATAATAAATTAAATCTAGATAAAGATAGTGATATTAAAAAAGTATTGAATAATTATTATAGATATGTTTCTTTAGAATCAAATTTAGAAGCTAAGAGAAATTTTTATTTATTGTATAAGAAGTTAAGTAATAATAAAGTTAATTTTTTACCATCTCTCTATTATTTTAGAGATATATATAATGCATACGATTTTATGTGAAGTGATAATCTTTATTCTTATATGAATATTTTTATAAAGCAGTATTTTAATGATTTGGGAGTTAGCATTTGAAAAAATCAATTACTTATTAGTGATGAATATTATACAAAATTAGAATATTTTTCTTTGTATTTAATGAAATTATTACTTACTTATGATTCATTTGATAAAGAAACCGTATCAAAAATTATATCAATCTTTGATTATTATGTTCTTTTAGATAATAATTTATATTGATGAAAAAGTGAAAAAAAGATAGCCACTTGAGTAAAAAATCATTTAGATGTATTAACTAATATTTCAAAATCAATTAGAACATATTATTTTGAAGATGAAAGAAATGAGTTTAACTTGTTATTGAAAAAAAAGATAGAAATAGATTCAAATAATATAAAAGATTTTAAGAAAAATATAGATAGTTTAATAGAGTTTTTTGATAGTAATATAAATATATTTAAGTGAAATACTTCTAGAATTAATAATTATAAAACTATAAAAAAAGATATGGATGAGTACTTTCTTGCTCTTCTTGACTATGAATGATATAAATCCAAATATAATAGTAATTCTGTATTAAATAAGTTAGACACTACAACGAATTTAGAAAAAGATTATGCTGTTAACATACTTTCTAATTTTGAAAATCTTTCTATAGATTGAATTAGTGTAAAAATTGTTGATGATGAATATTTTATTATAACATGATTAATGTTTGGTAATGAACCTTTGAGTTTCAAATTATATCCATATAAGAATAATTTGATAGATGAAATAATTATATCTTGAAATGAGTTAGAATGGAATTACGAGTTATGAGAAGTTTCAGATAAAGCAGGTAATATTAAAACAAAAGTTTGAAAAGACTTTTTTATTGAGATATTTTCTTGACGCGATTTGTTAGAAACAGAAAGAACTTATTATAGTGCTGATGATGAACCTGAATATATATCTACAGATGATTTGGTATTTAAAAGGGATATATTATTGTGAGAAAAATGAGAGTTTTCTAATTTGAGTGATATTCTTAGTTTAGGAATGAATAATATTATTATTGAGGATAAAAAGAAGTGAGATATATCTTTGAATTGATGAATTCTAAAATTAAATATGGGCAAAAAATTCGGTAATACTTCTTACAAGTTTAAATTCTCTTCAGATTATAAATTAACAAGTAATGATAGATACTTTGATAATATTGTTCTTAAATCAATTGATTCAGTTGCTAGTAAGGATAAAGAAGAAAGTTATTTAAAAATATCTATTAAATGAAAAATTAACAATAGTGACTTTAGAGAAAAAGTTTTAGATTTTTGAGATGCTTTGAAAAAATTATTATTTATATGAAACAAGATAAAAAAGGTTTTATCAGAATCTTCTTTAGATGTTAATTACTTTTTGTCTAGTAAAAAATTAAAAATAAAGTTTTTTTATTTAAAAAAACCTGTAATTATTTCTTTTGTTAGATGAAAAATAGAGTTTATATTATATAATTGAGAAAATATACTTGACTCAAAAATAGAATTAGATAAATTAGGAAAGAATTTATTTAATTTAAAAACAAAATAAGAATGAAAAAAAATAGTTTGGCAAAGGTTTTTGCGATTTTTGCTCTCGTTTGAATATGAGTATCAATTATATGAACTTGATTATTAGTTTTATTTTCTTCAAATGAGGTATCAAATCATACCTATACTGAGGAGGAATTAAGTAATATAATAAAAGTTTCAACTTGAGAAGTTAGTACTTGAGCTTTAAATAATGAAAATAGTTTAACTTGAGAAATTAGCACTTGAAGTCTAGAAGTATGAACAATTAGCACTTGAGGTTTGGATAACTCTAATACTACTTCAACTTGAGAATTAAATAATTAGAGAAGATACTTTGATTTATGAATTTAGCAATAAAACTAACATGACCAGCTGGTAAATGAATTAACTCAACGGCTCATATTATAATGAGTATCTTTTCGAAGCTTTGATATTATATAATTTCGGATACTGAATATCAATCTCTTATAAAGTGATGACTTAATTGGTTTGATATCTTTGTTAGTGATAATAAAGAAAATGCTATATCTAAGAAAGTTGATATTGTTATATCATTTGATGATAAAAATTTAGAAAATGTTTTAAAATCATTAAATAAATGATGATATATAATTATAAATAAAAAATATTCAGAGAAACTTAAAAAAAATTTAAATTTTTCTGAATATAAACTATTAGAGCTTGATATAAAGGATAAGTATGATAATACTTATCTTCTTTGAATTTTATCAAAATTATTATCCTTAGATGAGAGTTTAGTTTTGTCAAAAATTGAGGAAGTATTTTATTCTAAAGGTGATTTGGTTTTAAAATATAACAAGGCTATTATTAGTAATATTTATAAAAGTTATATTTTGTCTTCTGATTTTGATATAAAATCTATATGAAAACCTAAGAAAATAATTTATTGAAATAAGGCTTTAGCATTATGAGCTATTTCTAGTTGTTTAGAGTATTATTCGTGATATCCAATGACTCCTTCTTCTAGTTTATTGTCCGAAATTATTAATAGTAAAAAAGTCACATTTTTACAAGCAGAGGATGAAATATCTGTAATTAATAGTGCTCTTTGAGCAAGTTTTACTTGAAAAAGGTCAATGGTTTGAACTTCTTGATGATGATTTGCATTGATGACGGAAGCTCTAAGTTTCTCTGTTCAGGCAGAAATTCCTATAGTTGTTGTTTTATCTCAAAGGGCTTGACCTAGTACCTGAACTCCTACTTTTCATGAATCAGCTGATTTAAATTTTGCATTAAATCCAACTTTTTGAGATTTTCAACACATTGTAATTCAGCCTAGTAGTTTGGAAGAAGCATATTATTATTGATGATATTCACTTAATTTAGCTGATAAGTATCAATCTATTGTAATATTATTAATGGATAAACAATCAAGCGATATGTATTCAGTAGTGGATAATTTAAAATCTGCAAATGTTGATAGATGAAATATTTTAGATAAAGCTCCTGAGAATTATAAAAGATATGAATTAACTAAAGATTGAATATCTCCAAGGGTAAAAGTTTGAACTAAATATTGAGATTTTATTGCTACTAGTTATGAACATGATGAGTATTGAGCTACAACAGAAGATACTAAAATTAAGCAAAAAATGACTGAAAAAAGATTTAGGAAACTAAATAACTTTTTTAAAACTCAAGAAGAAAAATGATATGAAATAATTAACCCAGAGGCTAGAAAAAAGTTTATTTTAACAGGTTTTAATTCTTATGTAACTAAAGAATTTGTAAGAAAGAATCCTGAGTTTTGAATAATAATTATAAAAGTTTTAAAACCATTAAATAAAGAAATATTAGATCAAATTAAGAAATTAGATGAATTAATATTTATAGAAAATAATTATTCTGGTCAATTAGAAAATTATATA
>PDTW01000012.1 GCA_002749055.1 Candidatus Altimarinota bacterium
AAAAGTTAATAAATAAGCTTTATTATAAAATTTATAGTTAGTATGTCAAATTTATCTATTCTGACTCACTTTCACATAAATATCATAATTCTTCTCCTATGTATCTAGGAGTAGTTGGCATAATTATAATATAGTCTTTATCTGCTTTAACTACATTTTCTCAGTCTTGTAATATATCAGTTCATTTTTTTATTTTTTGAAAGCTCTGAGGACTTTCTGAGTATAAAAATTTTACATTCATTGTTTTTGCATGTATGCATTTTTTTGCGTACAAATATATCTTTTTTGTTTTTATAATATTTGTATTGTTTTGAATAAATCAATAGTATCATAAAAATTTAATAATATTTTGTTTTCAATCCTCAATTGTCTTTGGATCATTATTTTGTCATGCTTCTATAACTATTGCTTTTAAATTTGGATTTTTTAATTTTGCATATTTAGCAAGAGCTACTCAATTTAGAAATTCTATTAAGTTTTTCAATACATAAGTTCAACTAAAGCAATCTATTAAATTATCATCTTGCTTTCCTACTGGTATAATCATGGGTATTGATTTCAAAGTTGTTGAATGTAGGTCTATTAAATAATCTGATTTATATAATATTTCTTTTATTTCATTTGCTCTTTTATATTCATATGATCATTTGTACTTATCTTCAAATCACCAAATACGATTAAAATCAAAATCAACTATTTTTTTTCATTTCAAATATGCTTCTTTATTTCAAATAAGTAGATTTATAGTTCAAGATATAATTTTTTTTTCTAATATAAATTCATTTATTAAATAATCAAAAATTTCCATTCAATATATTTCGTCTCAATGGGTACAAGCCACTATTGTTAATACTTTTCAAGGGTTTTTAGCCTTTATAGTTAACATTCATAACTTATTTGTATTAAATATTTTTTTATATTTATTCTCCATATGTACTTAAATGATTAATAATTTCATGTGCATTTTTACTTGTAGTATTTAATAATGCTACCATAACTTTACTTCATATTCATTCAGGATTAATTGTAGAAATATTAGTTGGTAATACTCATCAATTTTCTTTACTAAATAATATACCATCTTTATCAAGTTTTTCAATAAATTTATCAAAATTCATTCATTTGGGTATATGTACATTGTTATTTACTGCCCAGTTATCGGGAGATTTTTCATTTTTATATATTTTATCCATAAGAATTGGTCAGTGAGTAGAGCCATTTATTCTTCAGTTTATTTCCATAAAATAAGGTTTTTGTTCTCATTTTTCTTCAACTATTATAAAATCAATTCCAGAAATTCCAAATGCTTTTTTGCTTCTTATCCAGTCTAATATAATTCTTATATCTTTTTGTAACTTTTTATTTTGTTTTAGTATATCAATATTACTTATATTTCATAAATGTACTTTTCATTCATTTCAAAGTATTTGCTCAGAACATGAAATAAATTTATCATCTTTGGTTGTTTTTCATACATTGAATTGAATATTGGGTGAAGACAAAATCTTTCATGTTATCCATCAATCAATTAATATTCAGTCATTTATTTGTTCTTTGTGCTGCAAGATAAGGTTTTCTAATTCTTCTTTTGATTCAGCTGTAAATACTCACATTCAAGAAGCAGATCTTTTTATTTTAAATGAAATTTTAGTATATCATTTTCATTTTAATTCATCATAATAATTTAATGCCTCATCTAGTGAATATATTTCTTTTTATTCAGGAGTGCTAACTCATAATTTTCTAAGTTCAGATTGGGCAGTTGATTTATTATTAATTATTTCGGAAGACTTGCTTGTTCTATTAGTATGTCATCATTTAGTTAATCATGAAATTTTACATATATTACTACTATTTATAAATGGAATAATATAAGGAGATTGTTCAATAAATTCTTTGACTCAAGATTTAGGCTTTTTCATTTCTTCTAAAATAGACTCTGATAGTTTTCCTCATGAACCTATAAAAAAAATATTTTTTTGTTTTATATATGTACCATTTAATCATAAATAATTATATAGTTTATGAAGTTCTTTAATATCTCATTCAATACTTCTAGGCATAATTGCTTGATCATTAGGTTTTAATGTTGCAAGAATTCTTTGCTTGTATTTGTCTATTCATGACATATTTTCTATTCAAGATCCATCTTGAATATTTCAAATTACTGTACATTTAGATGTTACTGTGTTTAACATATTAGTTTAAATTAAATATTAAAAAACTTTCTTAACTATGTTTATTAAGAAAGTTTTTTGTAGATATATGTAAATTATTTAGTTGACAAAAACTCTCTTAGATTTAACTAAAAGTATAATCATTAACGATAATAAGCTTTCTATATTTTTCATTTATAAAATTTTTATTTATAAATTATAAGAGATAGTATATAAAGAATTTATAATGTCAAATTGTTTTATAACTATATTGTCTGTATTAGAAGATAGGAGTAGGTTTTTTATAGTTGGTTTTTAGTAAAAATAAAAACATTAATAAAGTAAGTTTATAGTTTTTTATATGCTTAATATTTTTTTCTTTTTGGAAGTTTCTTTTTTTCTAAATTTCTAACATAGATAAGTTTATAGCGTGATTTTGGATTGTCCCTTTGTTCTATTTCAAACTTTCAAGTTGCTTTAATAAGAGGTGTAAGTTTTTCAAAACCATAATTTCTTGAATCAAAACTTGGTTGCTTTTTTTGTATAAGTCAACCTACATCTCATAAAAAAGCCCATCCATCTTCACCTGAAACATCGTTGATAGTAGATGATATAAGGGTAATTTCTTTAGCTCAAATAGTATCAATATTCGTTGTCGTTTCTTTAGATTCTTTTGTTAGTTTCTTTAGTATCTCTATATATATAAACTTATCGCAAGCAACAACAAAAGGAATTGGTGTTTTTCTTTCTCAAATACCTATAACAAGCTTCCCTGCTTCTCTTAGTCTGGTTGCAAGTTTTGTAAAATCACTATCACTAGAAATCAAGCAAAAACCATGTACCTTTTCATCATATAATATATCCATTGCGTCTATAATCATAGCTGAATCTGTGGCATTTTTTCAAGTTGTATAAGCATATTGTTGTATGGGGGTTATTGCATTTTCTAGAAGAATATTTTTCCACTTTGTAAGTCCAGGACGAGTCCAGTCTCAATATATCCTTTTTATAGTAGGATTTCCATATTTTGTTACTTCTTCTATCATTTCATAAATATGTGCTGAGGGAATATTATCCCCGTCTATCAGTATTGCAATATTTAAATTTTTGTTCATTATTCTTAGTTAAATAATAATATTTTATTATTATAATAATGATATTATATTTATTGTACTTAAATATACAAAATATAAATATAAGATACTTTATAATATTTTACATAGAAAAATCATTTAGATATAAGACTTATGTTTTGAATTCACGCAAATTCTTAATAATTACTTTTATTTTTTTATATTAATTATTATAATAGTTAGAAGATTTTGCAGAATTATATAGATTTTATATTATTCATCAATATATGTTTTAGAGAAAAAGTAATTGAAAACAAAATTTTAAAAGATAAGTATGAATATTTTAGAAAGTATGCTTTTAATAATTTAGAATATAACTAGTGTTTATGCAAGTGAAACTGCCCTCTTCTTGGTTAGAAGTCCTTTCAGAAGAATTTGAAAAAGAATATATGAAAAATATAAAATCTTTTTTGGTAAAAGAGATTGAAAATTGAAAAATAATTTATCCCCACCCAAAGAATATTTTTAAAGCTTTTGAAAAAACTGATTTTGATGATATAAAAGTAGTTATTTTATGACAAGATCCTTATCACTGAGAGTGACAAGCACAGGGTTTTTGTTTTTCTGTTCCTGAGAATATAAAGTTGCCACCTAGTTTAAAAAATATTTATAAAGAGCTTGAAAGTTCTCTAAAAATAGAGCCTGCGAAAATATGAGATTTAACTCCTTGGACTGAGCAGTGAGTATTTTTACTTAATGCTATTTTGACTGTAGAAGCTGGAAAACCTGCAAGTCATAGTAAAATTGGTTGGGAAATTTTTACAGATAAAGTTATAGAAACAATATCAAATAAAAAAAAGTGAATTATATTTCTTCTTTGGTGAGCATTTGCACAATCTAAAGAGAGATTTATAGATACAAAAAAACACTTTGTTTTAAAGACAACTCATCCTTCTCCTTTTTCAGCTCATAGGTGATTTTTATGAAGTAATTGTTTTGTGGAAACAAATAAAATTTTGAAAGAAAATTGAAAAAGTGAGATTAATTGGAATATTATGAAAAATGTTTAATTATTATTAATAATAAATATCTTAAAGATATAAAATTTTAGAGAGATTTTATATAGAGTTTCAAAGTTTAATATTTGTAAGAATTTACGAAAATACTAAGAAATCTTTTTTGTTATTTTTCAAAATTTATGATATACTAAGTAAAATTATATTATTTATAATAATCTTATGGCAGATACAGGATTGCCCCCTCAAAGTCCATGATTAGACTACGATGCTCAGGCAAAATTTGAGCTAGTTCAGGCTGCTTCAGAAGTAAAATCAACTCTGCCTAATCATATACAGACTCAAGTAAAGTGAATAATGCAAGAATCTAGAGAAAAAAAAGAAAAAGAACTAAAAATACAAGAAGTGTTTCAAGCTCTTGAAAACAAATATCCTGATTTTGATAGGAGTAAATTCAAAATAGAAATATCAGGTTTATCTCAAGAAGATTTAGATTATTTATGATATGAAGTATTTTTACTCTATTCTAAAGATTGAAAATTATTATCATACATAAAAGACAATTGAGAAACTATTTTAGATATGACTACTTTTGAACCATATTGAGATAATACCCTTGCAAAAAATATAGATAAATATATGTGATTTTTTATATGAATATGAGAAGATTGAAAATGGTATGTAAAATTTTGAAAATGAAGATGACACGAAACAGAAGCATGAAAAAAATCTAAAAATAAGGAAGAAGCATTATATATTGAATGAAGTAAGGATTTTGATAGTTATATTTTTTCAAAATATGTATTAAAGGAATTAGCTCAAGAAAATAATGAAAGCTTAAGAAAAGTAGAAGTTGAGCTTAATAAAAAAGAAATAGAAGCTGTGTGATGAAAAGTCAATGCTATTTTTGAATGAAATATACTTGTTAGATATGAAATTTGATATGAATATATAATTGATGTTAGTAAAATTGATATAAATAATGAATTTGGTAATTTACTAACCAAAAAAGTGAAGTGATCTTATTTTGAGAGATTAAAAAATTGAGAGATTGTTATACATATGAGAAATTGAGAAACAATTAACCAAAAAGAAAATAAATTTCATAAATTATTTTTTATGGATTTCTATCGTTTAAAAGAACCTATTTTTTAATAGGTTCTTTCTTATTTTCACAAAATATATTTTTCTAGTATTAACTTAGTTAAATCATTCATTTCTGAAAATTTAGACTTATAATATTTATCTAATCTAAATAGTCATACTAAATTTTTATTATCTTTAAATTTTTCTCTCTGTTCTTTTACAGGAAAAATCTCCTTTTCAAAAATCCATTTCATTTCATCAAATCTTTCTCTAATTCTAATAAGATTATATAAAAGTTCTCAATTAGATTTTTTGATCATATCTTCTAAATTATCTAAAACTATTAGACATATTTACAGCATTAGAAATTTTTGAGACTATAGTTTCCATATTTGAAGTCAAATACAGCTATTTTATTTTAAGCTAATAACTTCTCCAACTTATTTTTCCATTTCTCCCAATCAGGCATTTGAGAAGCTTGTATTTCATAAAACCTTTTAGTATGTCAAAATTCTATAAGATGAGTACATTCATGAGTTAATACATACTCAATACATCATCTAGGAGCTTTTATAAGCTCACTATTTAATGTTATATTTCATTTTTTAGAACAACTACCCCATCTAGTTTTCATTGATCTTATAATTAATTTATTTGGTCTTACTCAAAGATTTTCAAATTTCTTTAAAATTCATTCAGCATAAATATTAAATTTTTCTTTAGCATTCTTTAAATACCACTTATTAACAGTCTTTTCAACATTATCTTTATCACTTACAAAGACAATCATATTTTTTCATTTCAACTTTATTTCTTCTTTATTTTCTGTTAATTCTATCTTAAGAATATATTGTCTTCATAAATATAAAAATGTTTCTCATGATTTATACTTTCTAGGTGTTAATTTTGGATGAAAATCATTAAAAAAGTTTATTTGTTTAATTATCCATGAAGCTTTTTTCTTTACTCTATCAAGTATTGCTTCATAACTAACATCTAAAGGAGCTCTTACTATTACATCCATATCAGGTGTAACCTCTATAGCAAGAGTTTTTCTTTCTAACTGTAAAAGTGTAAATTTAATAATCTTAGATCAAAAATTTATACTACCTAATGTTAATATTTGATTTTTGCTATTCATATAATTTTTTCTATAAAGGAATCAATATTTGATATTGAAATATCAAGTTTAGCTTTAGATTTTACTTCATCATAAACCATATCAAAAATTTGCATTTTCATACTATTTACAACATCTATGTTTGATTGCCAATCAACTATTCTCATTTCTTCAAAAATATTATCAGATAATAAACTAATAGAAATTGCTAAATTAATATAAAAATCTTTAGATATAGCATTTTTTTCAAAGAATTCACAAGCAACTCAATAAAATGCTTTTGTAGTATCTTTTGCTCTTATTTCTTCAGGGAAAGAATCATCTTTGTGAGCTAATACATTCTCCATAATTTCAGTAACTTTTTTCAAATATTCAGTTTCATTTATACGGTGTTCTTCATATGCTTTAATAGTATCTTTAAGCATCTCAGAAAACTTTTTATAAAAAGCTGGGTCTTCTTCCATTTTTTCCCTTATATATTTAGATGTACGAGATGCAATTTTATCAGCTTTTGCTGCTTCTCATTCTGTTTTCTCAAGTTCAGAATTAAACTTTTCTCTTTCAAAAATATTTACTTCTTCAACTATTGTAGTTACTTTATCAGTAGAAATGTGTGTGTCTATAAGTTTTTGAATTTGTCATTCATACTTTTTATAATCTATCTCGTCAGAAAATCTTGAAGCTACAGATTGACGAATTTTATAAAACATATTCATATCTTTTTTATATGTTTCAATTAACTGACTATCTTCATTATTATGGAATTCTATTGAAGATAAAGCTACTTTTAAAGATTTTCAATATTCTCTCAATTTATTATAAAAATCTTCTCTTTTCTCTTCATCTCTTAATAATTGTTCAAATGCTTCAAGATCATGTTTATTTTTAACTGTTTTAAATACACTCCATAAATCAGAATGCTTTTGAGGTAATTTCTCTATTTCTATAGAAATATTACTAAATATTCATTTTAAATCATCAGCTTCAAAATCTCAATTTCATGAAAATGTTTTTAATGCTTCATCGAGTTCAGACAAAACACCATAATAATCTATAATATAACCAAAAGGTTTATTTTCAGCTACTCTATTAACACGAGCTATTGCTTGCAATAAAGTATGTTCTTTTAAGCTTCTTGTGAGATATAAAACAGTATTTTTAGGAACATCAAATCAAGTCAGTAATTTATCAACAACAATAATAATTTCAGGATCTTTTTTATTTTTATATCTACTAATTATATTATCATTATATTTTTTAGCATTACCATGTTCAGCCATCATACGATCCCAAAATCTTTTAATTATATCTTCTGATTTTTCAAAGACACTATCTTCTCATTCTCTTTCATCAGGTGGAGAAATTACAACATCACTAGTAACAATACCTATTTCATCTAAATATTTTTTATACTTAATAGCAGATTCTTTATTTTGACATACTAATTGGGCTTTAAATCAAGTTCATTGCCAGTTTTCTTTAAAATGAATACTAATGTCCCAAGCAATTTCATGAATTTTTTGTTTAGCAATATTTAACTGATCAGCACGACTAAATTTTTTCTTTAAATCAGCTTTTTGTTTATCTGTTAAATCATTTGAAATTCTTTCAAAATATAAATCAATAGCTCTAGAATTTACTTTTTGAGATGCATTTCTTCATTCATAAAGTAGTGGAACAACTGCTCAATCTTCGACGGCTTGATCAACTGTATATTTATCAATAACTCAACCAAATTTATCAGCAGTACTCTTTTCTTTTTTCATCAAAGGAGTTCAAGTCATTGCAATAAAACATGCATTAGGAAGAGTTTTCTGCATTTGAATATTAAAACTTCAATATTGGGTACGATGTCATTCGTCAATTAATACAAATATATCATGAGAAATAAGTGGTTCTTTAATTTTTCTAACTGCAGCTTCAAATTTATTAATAACAGTTGTAACAACTGCATCTGATTTTCATTCTAATAATTCAATTAAATGTGATCAGGTTCAAGCTTTGAATGTATTTAATCAACAAGCAATAAAGGTTTCCCATATTTGTTTATCTAAATCAGTTCTATCAGTAACAAGTATAATTTTAGGATTTTTAATATTTTTATTTCTTGCAATTTCTTGAGCTAACATAACCATAGTTAATGATTTTCAACTTCATTGTGTATGCCAAATAACTCAACCTTTTCTTTTTCATCATGATATTTTTGATATTCTTTTTATTGTTTTATTTATTGAAAAATATTGTTGATATCTAGCAATTTTTTTAATTCAATCATCATAAACAATAAAACCAAAAATAAGACTTAGTAATCTAGTAGGTTCACATAAATTTAATATATATTCATCTTGTAAAGATGGTAGTATTTCTTCTTTTCCTAAGTCATCAAAATAATTACGAACATATTTAAATCTATCAGAAAAAAGTTTATTTTTTTGCTCTAAACTTAGATGAGTATTTTTTAATGTACTAATTTTTTCTTTATATTCTTTTTCTTGAGTTTCAGTTTCAAACTTTTCATTCCAATGAGCCCAAAATTCTTCAAGTGTTCAAGTTGTAGCATAAAGAGCTTTATTTGTAGCAATACTCATTAATAATTGAGAATATACATATAAAGGTCTAATACCATCTTCTTGTTGATTTCTAAGATGTTGAGAAACAGCTTCCTCTATAGGTTTTTTGATATCAGGTCTTTTACATTCAATAATACAAATAGGAATACCATTTATAAATAGGACTATATCGGGTATATAACTTTTTTTTAATCAAGCTCTTAAAACTTCAAATTCTTCAGTTACATGAAATACATTATTTTGAGGATTTTCCCAGTCTATATATTGCAAATTATAACTTTTTTTATCTCCATCAATACTTTGCTCTAAAGTTTTTCAAAGAGTTAATAAATTATATACATATTCAGAAGCACTTATGTATCATTCATTAAAAGGCAAATCTTTAATTGCTTGAATTCCTTTTTCTATATTAGCATCACTAAAAACACTAGTTTTATTTGAACTAATGCTAATTTTATTGAGTTTATGTAATTGTTTCCTTAATATATCATCAAGTATCACTTGACTCATTTTTCAATCTCTCAGATTCAAAGCCTCTTTTGGTGTGATATATTTATATCATAGTTTTTGAAGCATTTGAAGAGCAGGAATTTGTGAGATATGATCTTCTAAAAAACTTATAGTAGACATTATTGTTTTGTTAATAAGTATTATCCTTTGCTGATTGAAGGATCAGCACTTTTTGGATATGTTCTTTCTTCTTGAATTTTTCAATCATTTTTATGAATTTTTAAAGATCCTCCATGATTTTTCATAAATTCTGTAGATTGTTTCAAAGCTTCTTGCTTATTTCAATCAAAAACTATAGAAGCCCTTTGAGTTCATTCTTTCTTAAGTTTATATTGATCTCCATCTTTTACTAGGTGATAATTTTCCATAATAATATAGTTAAATAATAAATTATAATTTTACTCTTATTTTACCTGTAAGTAAGTTTTGCATTAGACCTTTTTTTTGTATTTCTAGTTTTTCTAATTTTTCTTTATATTCATTTAATTGTTCATTTGCTTTTTCTAAAACATTTGCAATTGCTTTTTGTTCCTCAACTTTTGGTATAATTACTTTCATTTTTAAAAATTCTCTTTTACTTAAAACTCTATTTCTTCATGCCCCTCAGGGAGATATTAAATCAAGTTTATATTTAAAATACTTTTGAATAATTAAATATTTAAAATATTCATGAATTGCCTTATCCCTTTTAAAGGTATAAGTTGGAAACCTATGAGAAACCAGTCATCATTCATCTTCTTTTGAAGCTATTGCAATTGCTTGTTCCCAAGCAAAAGTTATATTTATCACTAAGTCATGTTCTTTTACTACAAATAATTCTTCCATTGCAATATCTTTTGGATTTGAATTAGGTTTATGAAATATTCATTTCCCATGACTTCTTATTCATAATGATAAGTAATTTTCAGTAGGTTTAGGTATTCATCTTGGTTCATAATTTAAACATTTACTTAAAGGTAGTTCATTCCACTCTTCAGTAAATCAAGGTAATCTTTTCCTTCAAGTTAATAATTGTTGTTGTAGTCCTTTATTTCTTAGTTCTATTTTTTGAATAATTTGTTTTGTTGTTTCTATTTGAGAATCACAAGTATTGAGAATTTTTCAAATTTTTTGTTGTTCCTGAAATGATTTAGGAATTGCAAATTTAAGTTTTTCTAAATTTGTTGTCTTTAAATTATTAATATTTGTTCAAGCTAGTAATACATATAAATATTCTTTGTATTTAGGAGAATTAAATAAGTTCTTAGAATAAGTATTAGTCATTCTAAAAATACTACAAAATGCTCACACAGTAATAGGTTTATTATAATTTCATTTATATTGAGCAGTCTTTCCTACTAAATTCTTACTTCCATTTGCCATACAAATTACTAAATCTTGATTTTTTAATTTAATATTTGTATTACACTCATTATTTACAAATTGTAGATCTTTATCTAATATAAGTTTTCCATTTTTAATATTACTTGAACGAAGGACTAATAATCAATCTTCTACAACATTAGTGGAATTGTAACTATGTCATCTATAAAATTTTCACATCTCTCAAAGATTTTTTACTTCCCAATCCTCTGGAATTATTCAAATATGAGGAATGTTTTTGTATCTTGGTTTTATAATAGTTTGGTTTTGCATGGTTTTTAGTTATTTATTTAAACAAACATTTTGTTTTGCTTTTGCTACACAAGTATTATTTAATATTGCATAACATTCGACATAATGATTTCATCAATATGCTGTACTTTCAGGATAATTTAATGTTTGATTATCAGTTATCTCTCATCTAGGTTCACCACAATTATCATCGTTTCTAACTTTCCATTTAAATATATCTACATTTGGTCTATTTCAAATTATTCAAAAAATTATTTTTCTTTTATTCTCTATAAATCAAACTTTATCTAATATTTTTTTTAAGAATCCATTTCATTGTTGAGCCTCTCAATATATTTTAAATTTATATTCAGAATCTAGAAAAACAGGAATTCATTGATCAAATAAGAATTTTTCATCAGTTCAGCTTCTTTCATAAAAACAAACATCAAATAATATTCAAATATTTTTATCATATGTAATATTTTCTAAGTTTATTAAAAAACAATCTCTAGCTTGAATAATTTTTTCTTTTTGTTCTCAAGTTAATTTTTCAAGATAATCATCTATAAATTTATCACTATTTGCTCTATCTTGTATTTGATTTGGTTCTCAAATTATTTCAGGTAATTTAGTAAAAAACTTAAATATTGTATCAAAAATTGTTAAAGAATTATCTTCTAAATAATATTTAGTAATTACTTGTTCTAAATGAAAAGATTTTAACTTTAGTTCTTTATCAATATTACATAAATTGCTTTTCCATTTTTTTACTAATTTTACACTTTTTCTGAAATCTTCATTACTTTGATTTAAGTTTTTAGCTATTTCTATATATCATCTAGGATCAGAGTTAATCCATCACATTTCTTCATGAAGTTTTATTATTCTTTTATATTTATTAGTTCTAGATTTATGAGATAAATTTACAATCTCAGGAACTTTATATTTATCTAAACTAAATTCATTTTTTCAAAACTTATAAGCCGGAACAACATCTAGTCAAAATTTTTCTTCTCAATTTTCCTGAAAAGAAATTGTTATTGAATGAGTTTGATATGATATTTTTATTTCATAATTAGTAGGATTATCGAAATCACTAATCAATCTATTATATAAATCAGATAAAACTAATCTTGGATCATGAGAGTTTGGATTCCAATCTCATAATATATATAAAACATCTAAGTCATGCATTGGAGTTATAGATGTATAACGAGGATATGATCAAATCTGAATACAATTTGATTCTCATAAAACATTTTTTAATGCATCGTAAATATCTTTTACAAGCTTTTTTTCACTATCTCTAGGTGATAAATTTCTTGCAAATTCTCTAAGTTTTATATTCAGTTTGTCTTTTTTCATTATTACAATATTTTTAATATATTTAAAGTCATCACAGCTATTCTATTTGGAGTATTAGCAATATCTCAATAAATATAATTATTTATCAAATCCCAATGTTCAAACTTTCTAATTTCTCATTGTTTTGCATAAATAATTAAAGGTATTTTATTTATTCTTGCATGCTCAAATAATTCATTATATTTTCCATAATTTTCATCGTATCATACTATATAAACAGACTTATTTTCTAAATTATCCACTTTATGAACATTTCATGAAATATCTTTGATATCTGAATCAATATTAAATGTCTTCAGGTTTGATATTAAATCCTTTTCATTTTGTAAATCTTTTAAAGCAGAAGTTTTCAAAAAATATATTTTTCTTCTTAAATTTTTTCAAAATCTAATTTGAGTTTTAATATACTTCCAAAAATACACGAAAAATGGAACAATAATTATTAATACTCAAATTAACCAAGTAAAAGTTGAAATATTTGATACAAAATCCCAAATTATCTCTAAATATTTTCTATCCATATATATATTTATGTTAATAATTAAAATCCTAACTCTTCCAAATATTTATCCATTTCCTTTTCAGTTTCCCCAAGCTTTTTATTAAGCTCTTTTATTTCTTTTTGAACTTCACTTATTTCAACTTCTTCTTCCTCTTCAAATGTATCTACATAACGAGGTATATTTAAATTAAAATCATTTTCTTTTATCTCTTCAAATGTAGCCACATAACTATATTTTTCTTCATCTATTCAAGCTTTCATTTCTCATTTATGAAATCTATCAAATGTATTTAAAATATGCTTTATATTTTCTTTTGATAATTTGTTTTGATTTTTAGCAACTTCATATTCTTTACTTGCATCTATAAATAAAACATTTTTATCTTTCTTCCCTTTATTAAATACCAAAATTGCAGCTGGAATTCAAGTTCAAAAGAATAAGTTTGCAGGAAGTCATATTACAGCTTCTAGTAAATTTTCTTCAATCATTTTTTGTCTAATCTTTCATTCACTTGCTCATCTAAATAGTACACCATGTGGAACTACCACTCATACTTTTCAAGTTCATTCATAAGTAGTTTCTATCATATGAGATATAAAAGCCCAATCTCATTTACTTTTTGGTGGTACTCATCTCCAAAATCTATTAAATCTATCACTCGCAGCATTTTCAGCTCACCATTTATCTAATGAAAATGGAGGATTAGCTACAATTGTATCAAACTTCATTAAATCATCTCAGTGCTCCAATTTTGGATTATTCAAAGTGTCTCCCCAACGAATTGTTGCATTATCAAATCAGTGTAAAAACATATTCATTACAGCTAAAGCCCAAGTACTTCAATTATTTTCTTGTCAGAATAATGCAAAGTTATTAGATCAAACCTCTTTTCAAGCTTTTATAAGTAATGAACCTGATCAACAAGTTGGATCACATATACGAGCTCAAGGCTTACTTTTTGTTAATTTAGCTAATAGAGTTGATACTTCAGATGGAGTATAGAACTCTCAAGCTTTTTTACCTGCATTTCATGCAAAATTAGCTATTAAATATTCATATGAATCTCAGATTACATCATTTCAATCTAAATGAGAAGGTCAAAGATTTAATTTTTCATCACTAAAATCTATTAAAAGATTTTTTAATCTCATATTTTTATCTTTTTGATCTCACAAATTACTACTATTAAAATCAATATTTCTAAATATTGAACTACCATCCTCATTGCTTAATTTTTCTCTATTAGCTTCTTCAAACTCCACTAATGCTGTATTTATAAGTTCTCAGATATTAGAATCATTTCTATGTTCAAATAAATAGTCAAAAGACGAAGTTTGTGGAACTATAAATCTTTCATGTTTCATTGCATACTCTGCTCTTTCTTTATCCCCATTATATTTTTCTAAATAAATATTATATTTATCTTTATATACATCACTTACATATTTTATAAATAGCATTGTAAGAATATAATCTTTATATTGAGTAGGATCAATTACTCAACGAAAAGTATCACAAGCCCCCCATATAATTCCATTTATTTCTTTTTGTGTAACTTTATTAGCCATTTTCATAATTATTATATTGTAAAATTATATTTTTTATTAATTTATCTTTTTTATTTATAAGGTTTTCTAATAAGCCTATTTGTTTTTTATGTAGATTATATATATTAAGTAATTTTTCCTGTTTTCCTATATCTATTAATCATATTTCAAATTCTTCAATTATTTTCTTTGAAATTGAATTAACAGTTGTTCAAGTTAAGTTATTTTCTCTAAAATATTCAGAAGCTTGGAAATTATTTAAAATCAAGGCTAAAAATTCTGGAATATATTTTTTAGAATTCAATCTTATAATTAAGAATGTAGAAGAAGCTACACAAGGTCAATATTTAGACCTATAAACAGTTGCAAAGTTTCTAGTTCATTTTGCACAAAAAAGAATATCTCAATCCTGCAACAAATGTCTCTCTTGAATATCTCACTGCTTTAAATCAGGAATTAATTCTTCTCTTAGTTCTCCATAGTCGTTAAAATACTTTGCTTGGAGATAAGTTACTTGCCCTTTTTTTCAGGTACGAAGAAATACTCAAGTCTGTACAATTGCAATATTTTTAACTTTATTTCTCAAAATTTATTTCTTAGTAGTTAAAATACTAAAACTATAAAGTAGTATATGATTTTTTATTTTTTTGTCAAATTTATTTTTCGGTATAGAATCTACTAAAGTTTAATATATTATGTTTCTGTCTACTATACTTGATTTTAAGGCTAAAAATAGATTGGATATTTATAAGTCAGAGTGTTTAGATGAAAATTTAAACATAAAAAAAGAAGAACCTGTTAACAAATGAGAAAGTTCTTCCTGTTTTTCAATATTGGTGGACCCTCCGGGGCTCGAACCCGGGACCTCATCCTTAAGAGGGATTTGCTCTACCAACTGAGCTAAGAGTCCATATAAAATACTGAAAACTCCAGTATTTTATATATAATGGATAAAAAATCAAAAGTTTTTGGATTTTTAAAATTATTAATTATAATCAAGCTTTGTAAAATTAATAATGTTTTAATTAAAAGCCTCTTATGAAATTAATTATTCAAATTCCTTGTTATAATGAAGAAAAAACTCTTGGATTAGTACTTAGTGAGTTGCCAAAGAAGTTAGATTGAATAGATATCATAGAAACTATGATTATAGATGATGGTTCAAGTGATAAAACTTTGGAAATAGCAAAAAAGTATAAAGTTAATTATGTTGTTAAGCATATTTGAAATAAATGACTTTGAAATTCTTTTAAAACTTGAGTTGAAAAAGCTTTATTAGAGTGAGCTGACATTCTTGTTAATACTGATTGAGATAACCAATATCCTTCTAAATATATAAAAGATTTAATTAAACCAATAGTTGATAAAGAGTCTGATTTTGTAATTTGAGATAGACAAACATCAAAAATAAGTCATTTCTCTCTTATAAAAAAGATACTTCAATATGTGTGAAGTTTTATGGTTAGGTTTTTATCTTGAACGAAAGTTCCTGATAGTGTAAGTTGATTCAGAGCTTATTCCAGAGAATGTTTATTAAAACTTAATGTTACATCTGATTTTTCTTATGCAGTCGATACATTAGTTCAAGCTTGAAGTAAAAGGATCAAAATTACAGCAATAAAAATACAAACTAATAGCCCAACTAGACCTTCTCGTTTGTTTAAAAATATTTGGCAACATATATATAAAACTACTAGTATTCTTTTTAGGACATATTCTATGTATAATCCTATTAGATTATTTTTTGTTTTTGGGTCAATATTTTTTACATTTTGAGTCATTATTATATGAAGATTTTTATATTATTATTATTTAAATCCTGTTGATACATGAAAAATCCAGTCTTTAATTTTGGCTGCTATTTTTGTGATTATATCTGTTCAATTTTTTGCTCTTTGAATAGTTTGAGATTTGATTGCGAAAAATAGAAAGTTAATAGAAGATAATTTATATTACTCAAAGAAACAATATTTTGATAAAAACAAAGCTTTATAGCAAAACAATAAAAAAATTTTAATTTAAAATTATAAAATAATGAAAATAACAATATTTTGAACTGGTTATGTATGACTTGTTACGGGTACATGTTTAGCTGAAATGTGACATGATGTAATGTGTGTAGATATTAATAAAGAAAAGATATCTTGATTAAATAAATGAATTATTCCTATTTATGAATTATGATTAAAAGATTTGATTGATAGGAATTTTAAAGAGAGAAGACTTCGTTTTTCAACTAATTCTAAGTCTTGAATTAATTTTTGAAAGGTTGTATTTAATGCTGTTTGAACTCCACAAGATAAAAACCATAAAGCAGATTTAAAATTTGTAAAAATGGTTGCAAAAACTTTTTGAGAAAATATAAAATCATACAAAGTATTCGTTAATAAATCTACAGTGCCTGTTTGAACATGAGATTTGTGTGAAAATATTATAAATGAAGAAATAAAAAAAAGGTGAATTGAAGTAAAATTTGATGTTGTTAGTAATCCAGAGTTTTTAAAAGAATGAGTTGCTATTAGAGATTTTATGTTACCTAATAGAATAATTTGTTGAACAAATAGTAAAAAAGCAATGAAAATAATGAGAGCAGTTTATGAGCCTTTTGTTAGAACTTTTTCACCATTAATTTTTACTGATAGAAGGTCTGCAGAAATTATTAAATATGCGGCTAATGCATTCTTGGCAACAAAAATAAGTTTTATAAATGAAATAGCAAATTTTGCTGAGTTAGCATGATGAAATATATCTGAAATCAGTAAATGAATTTGATTAGACACTAGAATCTGATCTAGATTTATTCATGCATGAGTTTGATATGGTTGAAGTTGTTTTCCCAAGGATATAAATGCATTAATTGAGACTTGAAAAGAATATAATTATAACTTTGAAATAATAAAAGCCACCGAAAAAGTTAATAAAAAACAAAAATTTATATGATATAATAAATTATTAAAGCATATTCCTAATTTAAAATGAAAAACAATAACTATTTGGTGACTTTCATTCAAACCTAAAACAGATGATATAAGAGATGCTCCTAGTATATCTGTGATAGAAAAACTTATAGAATCAAAAGTATGAAGTATAAAATTATTTGATCCTGTTGCTAGTAATAACATGAAAAAGAGATTTAGAGATGAATCTACTATTAGTTTTTATGATAATAATTATGATTCATGTAATAATTCAGATGCCTTGATTATACTTACTGAATGGGATGAATTCAGAATGTCTAGTTTAAAGAAAGTTAAGAATTTAATGAGATGAAATATAATAATTGATTGAAGAAATATATGGAATAAGGCAAAAATAGAGAAAATGGGTTTTGTATATGAATGAATTTGAAAATAAAAATTAAATTAAAAATTGATTTATAGTATAAACTAATTATACTATAAAAGTTTTATACCATACTAAAATTTTATGAAATTTTATAATAGGAAAAAAGAAATTGAGATTTTAGCTAAAAGAATAAGTTCAAAAAATTTTGAATTTATTTATTTATTATGAAAAAGAAGGGTTTGAAAAACTGAATTAATAAATCATCTTAATAAAAATATTTTAAAAAAAGATTTTTTATATATTTTTACTGAAAGATCCAATTTAATAAATTTTCTAAAAAAACAGGAAAACTATATTTTTGAAAGAACATGAATAAAATATAATTTTGAGACAATAGAGGACTTTTTAGATTTTTTCTTTTTGCAAAAAAAATATAAAATTCTAGTAATTGATGAATTTCAAAATTTTAATTTTATAGATAAATCCATTTTTTCTATTTTTCAAAAGAAAATTGATGAATATCAAAATAAATCAAAAAATAAAGTAATTGTTCTTTGAAGCATTCAATCAATGATGATAAAAATTTTTGAAAATGCTAAAGAACCTTTATATAAAAGATCAACATTTAATTTATTTTTAAAAGAATTTAATTTAGAGACACAAATAAAAATACTTAAGGATATTTTCTGAAAAAATTATAATCATAAAATTTTATTAGATATATATAGTATTTTCTGATGAACTGCATATTATTTAAAAGCATTATTTAAAGAAAATTATAAAAAATATGATTTAAAGATAATTTTTAGAGATTTATTTTTTTCTGAATTTGCTATTTTGAGAAATGAATGAAAAGAAATTTTAATTGAAGAATTTTGACAAAAATATAAAAGATTTTTTGCAATTTTAGAAGCAATTTCAAAATGACAAAATAAAAGAAGTGAGATAATTAATGTAGTTTGATTATGAACCTGAGAAATTGATATATATTTAAAAGATTTAGCTGAGATTTATAGTATAATTGAAATAAAGTCCCCGATTTTAGAGAAAAAATGAAATGTTACAAGGTATTTTATAACAGATAATTTTCTAAATTTTTGGTTTAGATATATTTATTCAAATAAATCAAAATACGAACTAGGTCTCTATGATTTAATTTTAGAAAATTCCATTAATGATTTTGAAAAATTTAAGTGATTTAAATTTGAAAAATTAGTAAAAGAATTTTTAATTTTAGAAAATAAAAAATGAAAACTTGACTTTACTTTTACTGAAATTTGAACTTGGTTAGATAGAAAAAATAATGAAGTTGATTTAGTTTATACGGATGAAAAAGAAAATATAGTTTTTTTAGAATGTAAATTAAATGAAAAAAGAATAAATAAATCAGAAGAAAGTCAACTTAAAAGTAATGTTGGATTATTTCTAAATAAACATGAAATTTTTAAAAATAAAAATATAAAAATATGATTTGCAATTTTTGATGAGGAAAAATTAATTAAATTTAAATATATATAAGAGTTTTGTTTAAAAATTAAAAATAAAAATATAAAAAGTATGATAGATCAATACAAATCATTATCTGAGAAGTTTTTAAAAAAAGGTTTTTGGCTTTACCTTTTTTCTTTTATTATTGCCCCAATTTGATATATTGTTAAAATAATAATTTCTGGAGATATTTCTGTAAGTGAACTTGGTATTTTATATTGAATAATAAGTTTAATCACTTTAGTTTCAGCTTATAATGATTTATGAATGAGCGAAAGTATTAATTACTTTATACCAAAATTTGTTACAGAAAAAAGATATGATAAAGTAAAAACTATTCTTGTTTTTGCTTTTATAGCCCAAATGATAACTTGAATAAGTATAGCTTTATTTTTCTTTTTTTGAGCTGATTTTATAGCAACAAATTACTTTAAGAGTTTAGAAGCAATAGAAATATTAAAAGTTTTTGCATTTTATTTTCTTGGGATAAATATTTTTCAGATTCTTTCCATATTTTTTATGGCTACACAAAATACTTTTGCAAATAAGATATCAGAATTTATAAGAATGTTATTTATACTTATTTCTGTTTTTAGTTTATATTTTTTAAATATATGAAGTTTAGAAAATTATAGTTATGCTTGGATTGTTTGACTTTATATTTGAATAATATTTATAGTAAATTTATTTTATTTTAGATACTACAAAAAATATTTAATAGATAAAAAAATTCTTTGGGATAAATATTTGTTTTATAAAATTTTTAGGTATGCAATAATAGTATTTATATGAGCACAAGCATCTACAATATTAGGACAAATAGATATGCAAATGATTATTTATTTATTATGAACTACTGATGCTTGATATTATACTAATTATCTCAGTATAGTTTCTATTCCTTTTATGATAATTATCCCTATATTTGCTTTATTATTCCCTGTTTTTTCAGAACTTCATAGTAAATGAGAAATAGAAAAAATAAAAACTACAAAAGAGATATTTATAAAAGTTTTTTTAGCTGTATGACTTATGTTTAATATATTTTTCTTTGTATTTGCTGAAAAAATAGCTTTTATATTATTTGGAGAAAAATATTTAACTTCTTGAATTATATTAAAATACTCTGTTTTATTTTTGATTTTCAATTTCTTACTACAAATAAATTTTAATATAATGGCTTGAATTTGAAAACTAAAAGAAAGAGTAAAAATCTTAGGGCTTGCAATAATTTTTAATACTATTTTAAATATGGCTTTTATAAAATTATTTTGAGTAGCTTGAGCAGCACTTGCTACAGCTTTTGGTTGGATTTTGATTTTTGTACTTAGTGAAATTTCTCTATGAAAAAAATATAGAGTTAATTTTGATTTTAAAATTATATTTAAAAATATAATTTTTTTATGAGTTTGATGAATACTTTTTTATTATTTTTGAATTTGATTCTTTGAAAATTTAAGTAGATTTCAAAGTTTTGGACTTTTATTTTTATTTTCTATAATTTGGTTTTTGTTTTTTGTTTGAATTAATTATAATATGTTTAAAAATTTTATTTTAGAAGTTAAAAGGTTGAGAAAGTAAAGAGAAAGTTTATGAGATAAAAAGAATTCTTTTAAAAAACTAGTAGATATGTTTATTTTAGATTAAAAAATTAAGTATTTTTTATTAATTTTATTAACAATTATATATGAAAACTCTTGCAATTACCTCAATGTATGCAAATCCTATTCATCCATGACATATAGAATGTTTAAATTTATCTAAAGAAAAGGCTAATGAATTATGGGTTATAATCAATAATGATTTCCAAGCTAAATTAAAAAGATGAGTAAATAGTTTTCAAGATGAAATATCAAGATCAAAGATTGTTGAGTCTTTAAAAAGTGTAGATAAAACATTTATATCTATAGATAAGGATTCTAGTGTGTGTGAAAGCCTGACTTATTTAATAGAAAAAGTAAGAAAGTCAGGTGTATATGATAAAATAATATTTACAAAATGAGGTGATAGATTTGCTAATGAGATACCTGAGAGAAAAATTTGTGAAAAGTATTGAGTAGAAATTGTTGATGGTCTTGGTAAAAAAACTTATAGTAGTAGTGACTTAGTTAATAAGGCTGCAAATAAAGATGATATACTAAGTATAAAAGAAACTCTATCTTCAATACCTTTAGAACATCAAGAAAAAAGATATTTAGAAATATGAAAACGTCCATGGTGAATATATTATGTTTTAGAAGATTCTTTAAAATATAAAGTTAAAAAATTAGTAGTTACTCCTTGAGAAGGCCTTTCTTTACAAATTCATAAACATAGAAGTGAACATTGGATTGTTGTTTTTTGAGTCGCATATGTAGATATAAGAGATCCTGATTATGCAGAAATAGAACAAATAAAAATACTAAAAGTCAATCAATCTTGTAATATACCTAAATGATATCTCCATAGATTATATAACTGATGAAAAGAGCCTCTTATAATTATTGAGGTTCAGTCATGAACATATTTTTGAGAAGATGATATAAAAAGATATGATGATACGATTATTGAAGAGTTTAATAAATAATAAAATAAAAAATGAAAAAAGCATTTATAACTTGAGTTACATGACAAGATTGATCATATTTAATAGAATTGTTATTATCAAAGTGATATGAAGTTCATTGAATAAAGAGAAGAGCTTCTTCATTTAATACTCAAAGAATTGACCATTTATTTGAAGAAAAAAACTTTAAACTTTATTATTGAGATTTATCAGATAGTACAAATTTGATAAAATTAATTTCAAGAATAAAACCTGATGAGGTATATAATTTAGCTGCTCAATCTCATGTGGCAGTAAGTTTTGATATGCCTGAATATACTGCTGACACAGTATGATTATGAACTTTAAGATTACTTGAAGCTATAAAAGTTGCATGATTAGGAAAAACATGTAAATTTTATCAAGCTAGTACATCAGAATTATTTTGATGATTAGATTATAATAGGCCCGACTCTTGATATAATGAAAAATCACCAATGCATCCAAGAAGCCCTTATTGATGTGCAAAACTATATGCTATGTGGATAACAAGAAATTACAAAGAAAGTTATGGTATGTTTGCATGTAATGGTATTTTATTTAATCATGAATCCCCTAACAGATGAGAAACTTTTGTAACAAGAAAAATAACAATGGCTGTTGCAAAAATTAGTTTATGATTACAAAAGAAATTATTTTTATGAAATTTAGATGCAAAAAGAGATTGGTGACATGCTAAAGACTATGTTGAAGCAATGTATTTAATGCTTCAGCAAGAAAAACCTCAAGATTATGTTATTTCAACTTGAGTAACAAATACTGTAAGAGATTTTGTAAATTGGAGTTTTGAGGAAATATGAGTTGAATTAGAATGGAAATGAAGTTGAGTTGATGAAAAATGATATAACAAAAAAACTTGAGAATGTTTAGTTGAAGTAGATCCTAGATATTTTCGTCCTGCAGAAGTTGATTTTTTATTATGAGATAGTAGTAGAGCTAGAAAAGAATTATGATGGATTCCTAAATATACTGTTAGAGAAATGTGTAAAGAAATGGTGGCTTCAGATATAGAATTATTTAAAAAACAAGAAATTTTAAAAAATCATTGATATGAAATTTTAGAACAATATGAAATATAATTATGTTTATACCAGATAATAATATAAAAAATATGATAAAATTGATTAAATCTTCATTTTACAATGAGAAAAAAACAAAAAAAGAATTATGCAATTTTATTATAAATACAAAGCAGTTAAGTTTTTGAAAATATTGTAAACAATTTGAGAAAGATTTTGCAAATTGGCAATGAGCCAAATATTGTGTTTTTTTTAATAGTTGAAGTTCAGCAAATTTAGCAATAATACAAGCTTTATTAAATTTATGAAAAATAAAAAAATGAGATAAAATAGGTTTTTCATCTTTAACTTGGGCAACAAATGTAATGCCCATAATTCAATTATGACTTAATCCTGTTCCACTTGATGTAAATTTATATACACTTAATGTTTCAGTAGAAAAATTAAAAGAAATACATGAAAAGAATAACTTAAAAGCATTGTTTATTACAAACCTTTTATGATTATGTGATAAAATAGATGAGATTAAAGATTACTGTGATAAAAATAAAATAATATTATTAGAAGACAATTGTGAATCAATGTGAACTATATATAAATGAGAAAAATTATGAAATTATTGAGAAATGTCTAGCTTTTCAACATATGTATGACATCATATGTCTACTGTAGAATGATGAATGATTTGTACAAATAATAAGGAATTTTATAAAATGCTAGTAATTGTAAGAGCTCATGGCTGGGATAGAAATATGGAAAAAAATGAACAAGAAAAAATTAGAAAAGAAAACAATATAGAAAATAATCTTCATTCTAGTTATGCATTTTATAATTTATGATATAATTTTAGACCTTCAGAATTTAATTGATTTTTATGATGTACTCAAATTCCATACCTTGATGAAATAGTTGAACTAAGAGAGAAAAATTTTAAAACTTTTGTTAAGTTGATAAATTCTAATCCAAATCTTGAAAATATTGAATACAAACATATAGATTTAGTTTCAAGTTTTTCAATACCAATAATATGTAAATCTAAAGAAATATTAAACAAATATATAAAATTATTTCAAGAAAATAACATAGAAATAAGACCTATTGTTTGAGGAGATATAACAAATCAAATATTCTGGAAAAATCTTTATTGAAATGAATTTTTAAATGAAAATGCAAGATATATTCATGAAAATTGATTCTATTTTTGAAATTCTCCAGAATATACAAATAAGGAAATTAATTTACTTTGTTCATTATTAAAATAAAAATGAAAAAGAACTCTAAAATATATATAGCGTGACATACTTGACTTGTATGATGAGCAATATTAAATAAACTAAAATCTGAATGATATAATAATCTATTGCTTAGAACAAGAAAAGAATTAAATTTGTTAAATCAAAATGATGTATTTAACTTTTTAAAAAAAGAAAAATCAGAATATGTTATTTTGTCTGCTGCAAAAGTATGAGGGATAAAAGCTAATATGACTTATCCTGCAGATTTTTTATACGATAATTTACAAATACAAAATAATATAATTTGGTGATCACATTTAGCTTGAATAAAAAAACTATTATTTTTATGATCAAGTTGTATTTATCCTAGATGATGTAAACAACCAATAAAAGAGGAATATTTAATGGATTGAAAATTAGAACCTACTAATGAATGATATGCTTTAGCTAAAATTAGTTGAATGAAATTATGTGAAAAAATAAATGAGCAATATTGAAAGAATTTTATATCTTGTATGCCTACAAATATTTATGGTCCATGAGATAATTTTGATGAGAACTCATGACATGTAATACCTGCTTTGATAAAGAGAATGCATGAAGCTAAGAATAATTGAATTAAAGAAATTTCTATATGGTGAACATGATCTAATAGAAGAGAATTCTTGTATGTTGATGATTTAGCTGATGCATGTGTGTGGTTGATGAATAACTACAATGAGAAAGAATTTATAAATATTTGAACTTGAGATGATATAAGTATAAAGGAACTTGCATATATGATTAAAAAAATAATTTGATATACTTGAAATTTAATTTTTGATACATCTAAACCCGATGGTATGCTATTAAGAAAATTAGACGTGTCAAAAATTAATAAAGAATGATGGAAATATTCTATTAATCTAAGTAATTGACTAGAAATGACTTATAAATATTTTTTAAAAAATGAATTAAAATAATGAATATAAAATATTTTCTGAAGTTAACATTTAAAGAAAAAATAAGCTTATTTTTATTTAAAATTAATTTTATAATTATAAAATTAAAATGTTTTTTTAATAAAATAAATACTTTAAATTCTAATAAAAAAAGTGATTTAGAAATCGATATAGTTATAACAGTAATAGAAAGAGATTCAGAAGTATTAGATTATACTTTAAGTTCAATAAAAAAGTACATCCAACATCCAATAAATAAAATTTATATAG
>PDTW01000013.1 GCA_002749055.1 Candidatus Altimarinota bacterium
TTGATGCAATTGGATTTATAGTGTTTTTTAGCCAATTTAAAAATCAATATTTAGCATCTTGTGTTGAATTTAATAGAGTTATTAAATAAAACTTTCAGTTATATTTTAAATAAGGAGAAGAATCTTTATAGTGTACAGTTTTTATTTCTTTTTCTTCATTTCATTCTTTTCTTTTATAAGTTTTGATTCAATCTTCATGCTTCTTTAAAATATTTAATAATTCATCTATATTTCAAGAATTATATGCTTCTTTTACTTCTCAATCAAATTTACCTAAATCACTATTTTTTGAGACCATAGATAATCATCATAATACAATTCAAGCTCACATTCAAAGTAAACCTAATTTTTTACACCATTTTGAGAAAAATGGTAGTGTTCACTTTCATAAAGCTTTTTTAATTCATTTTTCTGAAAAATGTTTTAAGATAAAACCTCAAGTTCATATAGCTAATCCAGTTTCTAACATATTTTCTTTATCAGTTGAAAATCATAAAAATGAATTAAATGAACTCATATGTTGAAAAATTAACATATCCATTATTTTTTGTTTATATATTTCAAAAACTATCATATCATCATCACTAAATATTTTTTCTTTTTTATTATTTATAAATATTTTTTCTGCATAATTTTTCAAATAATTTGATGAAACAAAATAGTTTGAAGCATCATTTCAAAAAGATAATATTTTACTTATAAGATAAACTAAAATTGGTAAGTTTATAGAACTTAAATTATCTAATTTATTTCATCACATAGTTGAATATAAAGCTAAAATCCATTTATAATTTAGTTTACTTTTAAATATAGTTTGTTGTTGTTCATTTAATCAAACTTTTCTATTCTGTAAAAAATCTTTTCATTCTAAATATTCTTTAAATTTATATATTTTAGAAAAATCTTCTATATCTTTATTATTTGTTAATCCTAATTTTTGTTTCATTTCTTCCTCACTTTTTCAATTATTTTCTCATTCTCAACTTCTTTGTAATAACGCATTTATCAAATTTTTTGAAAATAAATTTTCTTTCATTTCTTTTGTTTCAATTCAGTTTCAAAAAAATCATTTTATAGAAGAAATATAAGTTTCTAATCATTTTTTACCAGCAAACATTTTTATATTTGTTAAAGCTGGAATAGTTTTTATATATAAAATAGATAATTCTTTGAAAGTAAGTTTTTTATAATCAAAGTCTCAATCATCCAACATTCATAGGATTTTATTAAAACTACTTTTTTCTCCTTCTCAAAACTTTTCTTTAAAAAATTCTTTATTATTTTCAAAAATATTTCTTACTATTTCTTTTGAAAGTCATATTCTAAGCAAGTTATTAACATTTTCTGAAGAAAATGCTTCTGAAACTTTCTCATATTGTTTTTTTAGTTCTTCATTATCTTTTGATTTTCATAAAATTTTATCTTTAAAACTTTGGTTTTCTTTTTTAGCTAAGAAATATTCATAAGTTATATTTTCTAATCAAGTATAAATTTCTCGTTCTCAGGTATTTTCTTCTAGTTTTACTCAAGATAGAGAAACAAGTAATCAAGCTCAAACTCTATAATAATAGTCTGATTTTTCTACTCTTGTATCAACTCAAATATTATTACTTTCAGTTGTTTCAGGGGTATTCTCTTCTGATTCTTCACTTTGATTATCATTATTTTCAGGTGGTTCAGAGCTATTTTCACTTGTTTCAGAAGAAGTTTCATTATTACTATCCTCTTCTTTTTTAAAATAATCTAAACCTATTTTTCAAGATATAATTCAAAAAAATACTCAAACAGCTGTAAAAAATCCTTTTTTTTCTGAAACTTCTCAAAATTTATCATAAGCAAAAGATATTTTTTTAAAAAAATCCATAATATTCCTTCATCAAGGAATATATCTTTCTATAAAATTTTTTCCCTCTTCAGAAGCTCTTTCAATAGTTTCATCTTTAATATCTTCAACTTTTTCCATTGCTTGATCAACTATTCCTTCTTTTTGTTTTTTAAATTTTTCTAAATCTCATATTTGATGTTTCAAAAACTCATACTGCTTATTAACTTGTCATTCTAATTTTTGAAGTTGAGTATCAACTTCTTCTTTTTTTGAAACTTTTTCAAGTTCTTTTTTTATTTTTTCCCAATCATAACCTTCATCTTCGAATTTTTGTTTAATTTCCTTTTCATTTCATTTAAAAATATCTATATTATTCATAATTTTATATTTTTATATAATTAATTATAAATATTTTATCATATTTATTTATAATTAACAAAAAAAGTGAAGATTCTTCTTCACTTTTTTTATCTAAATATTAAATCAATTATATTATTATAAATATCTTTTAAGATTTAAAATATAATTTTCAATAAATAAATCAACCATAAAACTTGGATCATTTAGTTCATAAATTGCTAAAATTGCGTTTATATAGTCTCTATTTTTTATTTGAAGAAAACTAAATGGGACAAATCAATTTTTAATAAGAGGAATATTAGCTCAAATCCTAGAAACTCTTTTATTTATATCCATAAAAAGTTGAAAATATGGAATAAAAACAAGAATAAATATAGATTGTTCAAAAGGATTTTTTATTTTGTTCAATTTCTCTAAAAATAATTCAAATTGTTCTTTTAAAGTAAAATTATTTTCTAGAGGTTTATAATTTGAACCTCAAATTTGGACTTCCTTTTCTCTAATTTTTCCTAAAAAATTATCTTGTAAAAGTCATTTTCAAAGTAATATATGAATATTTTGAAAGTCAGATTTTGAAAATTTTATCTGTTTTTTATTTTCTATTAAATATTTTATAGCATTTTTATGATTTAAAATCATCTGAGTTTCTTCTTTTGTCTTTTCTTCATTTGAATTATTGTATTTTATAAGTATTTCAGTATCCAAATAACTATAAGTGTTACCTTCCAACTTTGAAGATGAAAAACTTAAATCTATTAAAAAATTTTCAATTTGCCTAAGATTATTTTTGTAATCATAGGTAGAAAGCAAATTTTTATTTAAATATTTTTCTTGTATAATTTTAAACTTATTTCATAAAAAACTTGTTTTATTTGGAATATAGTTTTTCAAAAAATCAAAATTGTAAGAAACTTTTTTTCTTTCAAAAAAAGGTTTTTCAAAAAAATTTTTTATATCTAATTTTTTCTCATATTTTCATTTAGAAGTTTCAATAATTTTATTTTCCCTAAGTAGTTCCTTAAAATCTCTATAAATAGTAGTTCTATCTACTTTTATCTTTTCTAAGATATCAGAAATTTTAACTAGTTTTTTTTCTCTAAAAATATCTAAAATAATCTTTTGTCTTTCTATTTTTTTCATGGTTTTTTACAAAAAATAAACTTTTGTTGCAATATATTATATTTAATGTTGCAAAAGTTGCAACAAAAGTTTGTATTTTTTGCAACAAAAAAAGTGAATTTCTTCACTTTTTTACTTATCTAAACACCAATCAATAATATTTTTATGCTCTATTCAGTTATAGTTACTTGTAAAAAATTCATCTAAACTTAAAACTATTTTTTTGTAATTATCTCATAGCTTTTCAAAAACTCAAAACTCCCTTTCTATTGTGGATTTATCAGCTAAAAGATAAGTTACTTGAAAATAAATAGTTTCTCAAGCTTTTTGTGCCATAAAGTCTATTTCTAGATTATTAACTTTTCAAATAGTTACTTCATATCCTCTTGAAATAAGTTCTAAATAAACAATATTTTCTAAATCTTGAGCTATATCATTTTGTTTATATCAAAGTAAATGATTTTTAAATCATAAATCTCATATATAATATTTTTCATAAAGTTCTAATAGTTTTTTTCATTTTATATCATATCTATTTGCTTTTTGAAGTAAAAAAGCATTTTGAAAATATCATAAATATTCTCTAATAGTATTTAATGAAGCTGAAATTTTTTCATTTTTTAAATAATTTGAAACATTTTTTGAACTAACAATATTTCAAATGTTATCAGCTAAAAATTTAAAAATATCAAGCAAAATACTTGGATTTCTTAGATTAAATCTACTTACTATATCTTTAAAAAGTATGGAATTAAAAACTCAAGAAATATAACTAAAAATTACATCATCTGAAAATTCCATTTTATGAATTGCAGGAAGTCAACCGTATTTTAAAAAATATTTAAATCTATATATTTTTTAATTTTTTCTAAATACTCTTTTCTTTTTATTATATTTTTAAAAATTCTGAGATAATAAAAAGATTATAATCTTTTCTTTTAAAAAAAGTGAAGATTCTTCTTCACTTTTTAGTTTTTATAAATATTTCGTCTAAGTTAGGTTTTTTATGCTATTTTAGGATTAATTTTTTCTGATCCTTCTCATTTAAATTGTTCTCATTTTAATCAACTTTTTGCTCACTTTAAAGCTCATTTAACTGCTCATCCTGTTAGTCACCAAATAGTTCATAATCATCTGTTTGCAATTTCTTTTCAAAATTTCCATCCATGTTTTCCAGCCCAGTATGTTATAGAGCCTCAAAGTATGTAGGGTAATGCTGCAGATCATACTGTAAGTCATGTGACAGCTGCTGCTGAATTTAAAGTATATCTTATTACATTTTTAGCTCATAATTTTTCTCACTCTTTTCATTTTAGACCAAGATCTTTTAAAACTTTATTAGATAAAACCATTGCTCAGAGTCAAGTGGCTCCTTGTGCAATTAAAGGATTTGATGTAAGTAAGTTGCTTATTCAAGTTCTATCTAAAACTCAATCAACAGCTCATGAAACGGTATTTGTTAAATCTCATATTTCAGCATTATAAAAAGAATGAAAATCACTAGAAACTGTATTTATTCACTCTAATGCAGCAGCTCATGCAAGTCATTTTATTCATTCATTATTGCTTAATCTTTTAATACTTTCTTTTGTACTATTTTCCATAATATTAAATTAAATAATTAATATATTTACATATTACATTATTATATATATTTGTCAAGTTTATTTTTTTGAGTTTTAGTATCCGTATCATTACATAGGTACTAGTTTTTTTGAATTTAGAAGTTTTCTTAATAAACCCTAATATCTCTAGATATTTTTCTAAAATACATATAAAGAGAGTCTTTTTCTACTTTTGTAAGTTTAGCTAAAGCATTATTTTTTGCTTTACTGATACTTTCATTATAAATAATAGCAAAAATAACTTCTCTTTTTTCTGATTCTGACATATTATTATAAATTTCTTTAAGCTTTGGATTAGTTTTATGTCTTTTTTCTAAAAGTTTTCTAACTTCTTCTGATTCTAAATCTAAACTTTGTACTTTTCTTTCTAATTCATCTTTTTCTTGTTTTTCCCTTAATTTTTGTGCCTTTTCTTGCTGTTTTTTTAATTTTTTTTCTTCTTTTCTTTTATCAAAAACATTATACATTGTTTCTCAAGCTTCAGGGTCAAAATGACTATGAGCAAAAGTGTTATACAAAAATTTATACTCAATAACTTGTCATAAAATTCAAGCTCATGCTCAATCTACAAGTCAGATTCACATATCTCAAACTTGTCAAACTCAGCTTGTAGTTGCTGAGTACTTTGCTAAATATTTAATTGTATTATCTGATAATTCTCAAGTAAATCAAGCTTTTTTAAAAGCTTCTACTCAAGCAAATCAATTTTTTTCTAAAGTTCTCAAACTAGATAAAACATTTTGAGCCTGTGGTTTCCAAAATTTTTCAGGAGTTCTAGCAAATTTTCATAAAGCTCAGAAATTTCTAGTAGTTTCTTTTTCCATTTCTTTGCTTATATCCCTTAATCTTGAAATAGTAGATTTACTTAATTCTCATTTTTGAACTTCTTTAGTTAAGGTAGATAAAAATTTTTTTCATAAAACTTTTCATATAATAGCTCAAGATCATAGAGTGAAAATTGCTGAAAACAAAATATCTATTGCTAATTGAGATGATACTCAAGCTAAAGCTTCAGCATTAGTAGCATATCATTTATTATCCATTATTTGAGATGCTATAGAAGTTGTAGCTCAAATTTTTGCTCAAGCTGAAAGTAAAGCCCATCATCAGGCTGACATAATAACTCAAGGTAAAACAAGATAAGCTGTTAAAAGTCAAACAGCCAAAACTACTCACATTTCTTTAGTTAAAATAGTTTGAGAAACAAAACTATCATCTGCAAGTTCAAAATATCCTCTTCCATTTATTTTTCCATACAAATCAAATATTTCTTTATTTTCTTGAGATAACTTACTAAATTCACTACTGTCTTTTCAATCCCAATTTAAGTCCCAAAAAGTTGCATCAAAATTACTTTCAAAACTATTATTTAACTCCTTAAAAGTCTCTTCTAAAGCCTGATTATTTGCTTCTCATAAAAATTCTTGGATATCTCTTGAAGTTTTTCATTTCATTTTTTCAAAGTTTTTCTTTAAATTTTTTGAAATTCTATAAATCGTTCATAGAAGCAATTTTTCATTAAAATCTAAAGAAATTATATCTTTTTTTCAAAGTAAAGAGTTTAATCACATTTTAGCTGATAATTCGTTTCTATCAAGTCAAATCTCTTCAAAAACCTCAAAAGTTCTATCTAAAATAGTTTCTATAGAGGTTATTTTTTCTCCACTAACTTCTACTTCATAAGGAATTAAGCTTCCATTAGTATATCTTTTTTCTTTCTTTTTTTCAGTATAAATAGAATCTTCTATTTTTATATCCTGACTCTTTTCAATTTGTTCAACTCATTTATTTTTATAAAGTAAATACAAGCAAACTTTTCTTGCTAATTCTATTTGTTTAAATTCTTCATTTACTTTTACTTTATTTTCGGGTTTTTCTACTAATTTAATAGATTGATAACTCATACGAAACTCTCAAGGAACATAAGTTTGGAATTTTTTTATATTTCCATTTTCATCAGTCAATTCTCTACCTGTTATAATTCTTATAAAATTTATAAAATCTCTATTTGAAGAGTTTTCTATTTTCATTTTTTCAAATGTTTTTTCTGTTAGGTATTTTATAAGTGCTAAATTTTGAGTTTTAGCCATATCAGGAATTTTTCAATTTTTATCTATTTTATTGTTTATAACTCTTATAAAATCTATAAGTTCTTTTGTAGTTTTAGCTTTAATCAAATCGTCTATTTTTTTTGATAATTCTACATTTGGAGAAAAATTTTCTTTTTTGTTTTCTCCTCAACTTAAAAGAACTCTTGCTCAGTCATCATATTCATCTCAAACAGCTCAATCATACATTATTTCTTTTTCAAGCAAGCTAAGAGATTTTTTAGTTTCTCATCTTATGTTATAATAAGTTCTTAATTTATCTTGCTCTATTTTTAATTCTTCTCTTAAATCTCATAAATTCATTCACTTATATTGTTCAAGAAGTTTTGTAAGTTCTTCATCACTAAGGCTTTTTAAATGTTCTGACTGAGGGATTTTTTTTCTATTTTTTATAATATTTGGAATATTTTCTATAATATCAGTTCCATCTAATTCAGATTTATCTCACTCAAAAAACCATCAATTATTTTGGAAATATATTGTTTCCATTGCGAAGTGAAGGGTGTGGACTTTGTTTTCAACTTTTTCTATATCAATTTTTTTATTACCAAAAACTAACTCTTTTTGGAAATCAGAAAAAGCTAGTTTTCTTGGTCTTTCTTCTCACTTAAAGTAAAGTAAAATATTTCAAGATTTGAATCAGACTTTTTGAATATTGTGTTCATCTAAAATATTCCCTTTAAGAAATTTTCTAAAAGATTTAACATATCAAGAATAAAAAATCTCTCAATCAAAATTTTTCTCATTATCTTTATAAGATTTATAAACTAAATCATTTAATAAATATAATACAGTTTTATCTTCTTTTTTTTGAATTGGTATTTCAAAACCTGAAAATAAATTTTTTTCTATATTTCACATTTTTCTATAGTTTTAGTTTTTTTAATAATCCTTTAAAGCTTAAGTCATACTTAAAATTAAATTTATCTCAACTAAATGATATTTTTCTCCTAGTATCTATTTTTTGTTTTAAATCTGATACTGTAAGTTTAAATACATCAGGTTTCATATGAATATATCTATATATAGATTCTTTTAAATTAAAAACTTTAAAATAATCTCTTATATAACTTTCAATATCTCCTCATTTATAATTTTCCAAAATTAATATATAATTTTTTTGATACACTTCTAAAAAACTCCCTCAATCTCCTTTGCCATTAAAGCTATCTTCATATATAGCAAACTCCATTCTATCTAATGTATTTTCTAATCTTTTTCTTTTTGTTTCTAAGTCTTCTTTTGTTTCTGGAGTTGAAGCTTTTTCAGGAGAAGATGTTGGATTTTGAGTTGAAGAATCAAAATTAAATTCATCAATTTTATTGTCTATATCATCTATAATTTGTTTTAAAATTGGATTCTCAGTATCTACTTTTTCTAAAACTTTATCATATCTATTTTGTAATCTATCTAATCATTGTTCATTTTTAATTCTATCTAAATCACTTAGAATTTTTAATAAATCTTGTCTATTTTTTTCAAAATTAGTATCTAATCTATCTTGTAACTCTTGTGGTAAATTTTTTATATCTATATTATTATCTTTTACAAAATCTCTAAAATCAGAAATTTTACTATTATCATTTATAATTGATTGAAAAGATTGTTTTAAATCATTTTCTTTTATTCAAGAAACATTTGTATTTCAATGTTCATTGATATTAATGCTTAAATGATTAATGCTTTTTAATTGTTTTCAATTAATAATTTCTGTTAAAATATAGCTAATTTGTCAATTAGTATATTTATTACCTGATTTTATTTTTCATGTAAGATTCACTAATTCATTATTAACATTGCTTTTTCAATTTAGATAATCCAGTATTTTTGCTCAATCTAATTGATTTTTATAATTATCTAAGTTCTCTAACTTGAAACTATTAGTTTCTAAAATAGCTTTTGATTCTAAATCTTCAAATAAACTATCTATATCTGAAAAAGATAATCAAATACTTCTTGCTATTTCTCAATAAAAATCTTCTGCTGAAGTAAATAATCTGTCTCAACTATAAAACTGCTCTAATAATTCATTTATATTTTTTCTAAAAATTTTTTCATTAGAATCAGAAACTAGATAATCAATATGTGAAAATAATCATCTTCAGAAATCTGATTTTTTAAAAGCTTCTAAATCTTTTCAGATTTTTTCTTTTATTTCAATATCTACCTCTAAAAATTTCTCTCAAGTTTTATATATATCTGAGATTCTATTATTTATATCTCATTTTTTATCATATATTCTTTCTTTATAATTTGTCTTTACAAAACCTCATCATTTTTCAATATCAGCTAAAATATCTCTTATTTCTGCTTCTGTTCAAATTAATTGTTTTGTTTTTATAAGTTTTTCCAAATGATTTAATTTAGCCAATTTTCATCACCAAATATTAAATACTCTAATGGATGAAAACCTTTTTTTAGATAAAAGTTTTATTCTACTTTTTATTTCATCTATTCTTCATTTAACTATATTTAATGCATCTTTATCTGATAAATAATCTGTTTCTAGAGCTATGTATAAATCTAGTTCTAATCTATCTAATGATTTTGGTGTTATTTTTAAATCATCTATTAATTTATTTAATTTATCTAATTTATTTTTTCTCTCAATTCAAGAAAAATTATTATTAATATAATTAGCTATTCTAGTATATCTTTCAGATTTTTCATCTGATCAAATTATTTTAAATTCTCAAAATTGATCATTTACAATATGTTTATTTGGAAAAAAACTTTTCAAACCATCTTGTAATTTTCTAGTTTCAGAATTTAATTTCTTAATAGTTTCATTATATAAATCTTTACTGTCGTCTATTTGAGGAGCAAAATAAAATGGTATTTTAAATCATTTTTTATTTCTATAATGAGTATTTCATTTTTCATCTTTAAATTCTACTTTTGTAGATTTTCAATCTTTATCTAATTTATCTCCCCAAGGTAACTTAATCATTATAGGATATTTAGCTCATCTGTGAAATATATTTCTAAGTGAATTTAAAAAACTTCATCATACATCTCATTCATAAGTTACATATTTATAAGCTAAATAGTAAAAAGTAGGAGTTTTTTTATTTAATCTAAATTTTTCTAATTTTGCTACTTTTTTCGCAAAATTTTGATATTCTGGACTTCAAGGCTCCATATTATCAAATTTTGTTCTTATGGCTTCCATAAGATTTTGTCTTTGTTGATATTCTTTATAATCGTCAGCCATTCCTTCAGGCATCTCTATATTTCAATTAGCATCTCTTCTTCTAGTTTGATCAAAATCTTCTAAAACATACCTAGGATCATTTTGGTTTCTTGTTTGATACCAATCTTGTACTACTCTTCTATAAACAGATTCTCAAGCTCAAATATGAACTCAAATAAAAGCTGAGGAAACTATAGTCATAGGTATGATTGAAGCTAAATTTACATAGTCCCAAAAATCCATTTCTATATCTTCACTTGCCATAGCCAAAAAACTTTTTTTATAAGAATCTCAGACATATCATAGTCACCAACTCAATCAATCAAAAGCTTTTCAATATCAATATGATATTCATTTTCAAGCTTTCCCCAAAGTGTATCACAAGATAACACCTAATCAATTAGCTACTCACTCAAGCATAGTTCTTAAAAAGTTTTGTAAATATACTTCTGATGTACTTTTTAATTTTCTAATAGCATCTATTGCTTCTCACTTAGTGTCAAATACTTTTTCTTTTAAATTTCAATCTTCATCCTTAAACTCTATAACAAATTTATTTCACTTAGGTTTTATAGATTTGGCTAAATCATCAAAATAAGCTTCTAATTTTGAAATTGAAATTTCTTTTGTTAGTTCATAATTTTCTAAAGCTTTTTCCAAGTTTTCTATTAAAATATTTCTTTGTTCAAGAGTAAAATCATTTCAGAACTCTCAATTTCTAAGTTTTTCTCATAATCATCTAAGTTTGAATTTCAATGTATTTACTTTATATTTTCAATTAAAATCTATATCTAGTATTTCTGAAAGGTTTTGTTTTTTTAAATCATTATTTTCATTATCAACATCAACTCCACTACTTTTAGAATCACTAGGAGTAACAGTTTCATTAACAGTTGTAGAAGCTTTTCAATTTTTAACAAAATTCTTTAATTCCAAAAAAGCTTTTTTTAATTCTTCAGGATTTTTAGCTGCAGAAATATTTTGATAATATTTATTATAATCATCATTATCATCAAGTTTATTCACATAAGAAATAACACTCTTTTCAAGCATAGTTAGTCATCATACACTTAAACTCCTTTTTAGACTACTTAATAGAGAATCTCTTGAAACTTGTATTTTTTTATCAGTAGTTTCTTTATCAACATAATTTATAGAAGTTATAAATTTTTGAACTGAAGCTAAATACTCTTTTACTTTTTCATTTTTTCACTTTTTAATAAAGTAATCTATAGAATTAAGTGTATCTATAATCATATTTTTTTGAGACTCTGAAAAAGATGATTTTTCTTCTATTAGTCTTGATATATTGTCAAAACTACCTTTAAAATCAGGATTTGAAATAGATGATATTTTATTTTGTATTTCTTGTTTTGCTTCTGTAAGTTGCTCTCAACTCAAAACTTCTTTATTTTGATTTGTCATATTTATTTTTATTTTATATTAAATATTTTTTTAAAAAAATTTTTAGTTTCCACCCATCCTAAATTAAATGCATTCTCAAAATCTCAATATAATTGATTATCAAGCTTAGCCCTAAAATTAGATATTTTTGTTTTAAAATCATTAGATAAATTTGAAACTTCTACCATGTCACAAAATTCATATATTTCTCAAATAGTATCTATATCATTTATATTTACACCTATTTCATCAAGAGCTGAATTCATACTTCCCATATTTTTGACTTTAAAATCATTATATAATTCAAAAACTTTTTCATTATCTGCAATTTTCATTTCTAAAATTTTTCCCTTATATATTTTCTCTAATTTATTTTTTACTTTTTCATCTATACTATCTGATTCTAGTCCTGTATTTTCAAATTTATCTCTTAATTCTATAACATCTACTTCTGTTTTTGCTTCTTCTATTTCTTTCTCAAACAATCTAATAATTTTACTTTTAATTCTTTCTAATGATTTTTCTTTTTCATTAAGAGTTAAATCTTCTTCTAAAAATATATTTGGAATTTCAAAATTATGTCATAAAAAACTAACTTTTCCACCTTTTATTTCTTTTATAATTAGTTCTTTTTTATTAACTTCATCAATAATGTTATTAACATTATCTACTGTTATTTTTGAAGTATCTATATTTACATCAAAACAACTTTTTACAATATTTAACCTAGTTTTAAAAGCACTTTCTGTATTATTTTTAGTAGTTCAATTTAAAATTTTTTCATCAATTCAGACTTTTGTTAGTAAAACTTGAAAATTTTTAATTTCATCAAAAGCTTCAATTTTATTAAAATCCTCTTGTAATCAACTTAGTCTTTTTATTTCTGTTAAAAATTGTGTATCTGTAACACTTCATCCTTCTTTAAAGTTAGCTCCTAAAATATTTTTATTAACTTCTTTTTTAATAGTTTCAAATTCATTATTTAAAATAGATATTCTAGCCTCTAAATTTACTTTAAAATCTTCTTTATATCCCAAAACTTCTACAGCTTTATCTCTAATAACTCATTCTTTAGTTCAAACTTCTTCATTTTCATACTTTGTTTTTAATGCTTCTGCTCTTCTAAAATATTTTCCATTTTTTTCTAAATATTTTTTAAATTTTTCTAAACTATAATTAGCTTTTGGGAAATTTTTTCCAACTTCTAAAGAAGTTTTAGTAATTTCTTTTAACTCTCTTGTTAATACTAATTCTTCTTCAGCCTTTTTAAGTTCATCTGTAGCTGCTCCTACTCAATTATCACTTGCCAGCTCATAAATATCTTTTCTTTTTTCTGCAACTGCATTATCAAAACTTGTTTTTCAAAGTAAAGCAAAAGTTATAGAGTGTTCTTCTGTTCATAATTTACTATTAAGCCCACTAGAAATACTATCTAATTTTTCTATTGACTTATTCATAGCAGCTTCATTAAAGGTATAACTATTAGTATTTTCTACCTTTATAGCTCTAACCTCTTTTATACTATCTGAAAATAATTTTTGTTTATCTTCTATATACTTAACTTTTTCTGTAATACTTTCTACTTGGGTTTTTACATCTCATTTTAAATTAGATGTAACAAAAGCTTTAACTCTCCCAGTTCTTATATATCAAGCTAATTCATCTGCAATTTTTGGATTATCAGCATGAAGAGTGCTCATATCAGCTTTTATAATTTCATTTATTTGTGGATTTTTATTATAATCTCAAAAATTAAAAGCTTCATTTGCTGCTTTTTTTAATCTTTCTGTAATAAATAGATATCTTACATACTTTTTATCACCTAACAACTCCTGCATATGATTTTGCATAAAGTTTTTAATATCTGAATCTTTTAGTTTAATAGTAGTTCAGTCTGGTTTTTTATATTCTCTAGTTAAATTATCTGTTTTTTCTAGATTTGATACTAAATCATCTACGCTAGTAATTTTTTTCAAATCAGATTTTTCTAAATTTAAAAATTTTTTATCACTTAAAACAGTACTAGTTAAATCTCATAATACTTCTTGGGATACTTTTCTATCATCATGTAAAGTTTGATTATATTCTATAACTTTTTTTAGTGAATCATCTAAAGTGCTTTCAAAAAAGTTTTCAACTGTATTTTTAGAGTTTGAAAAAAATGCACTTATGCTAGCTCAAAGTCAGTCAAATAATTTTCAAGGATTTGAAGCAATATTTGATAGTTTATCTTTTGCTTTCCTATATGATTCTGATTTTTTAGCTTCTGAAAAAGATTCTCAAAGATGTGAAATTCAATTTTCAGCATCATCTATTATTTCTGAAACTCATATTTTTTTCCAAATAGCAGGACCAAAAACCATACCACCAAAAATCCAACCTGCTCTTTTCATAAAACTATTTGTATATTTTGAACCAGATCAAAATACTCAAAATAAAAATAAAATTCAACCAGCTAAAAGTAAAGTAGGGTCTTTTATAATTTTTTCAACTCAATCTTTCATACTAATTTCACCTGTTCAAATTTTTTTAATAGTTCCATAAATACTATCATAATGTTTTTTTGCATCTTTTAATGCTTTTTTTCATTCTGGAGATTTTTTATATTCTTCTTCTATTTTATTTGTTTTTCAAAAAAATTCTTTATGTTTTTCATCTTTTTCTATTAATTCTTTTTTTTCTTTTTTAAATTGTTTTAAAAAAGACATAACTTTTATAACATCTTTATCTGATTTATCTCCTTTTTCTAAAATACTCATAATTCTATCCATAGAATCTTGAGACAAACCTACATTTGGTTTTTCTATACCCTTAGAAGCTTGATTTAAAACAAGTTGAACATAAGTTTCCTTACCTATTTCTCAATTAATTATTCAAAGTCTATGTGTTTCTTGAAAAGATATAATTTCCTCTTTAGTAATTTCTTTTTCTAAAACTTCATTAGCTAATTTTTTAGCTTCATTAGTAGTAACTCAAATTTTATCTAAACTTTCTTTACTAAATAAAGAATCTGATTTTTTTTCTACTTTAGAAGAATTCAACATATGTTTATATGTATCATATCCTAAAACTCAATCTACTTTTAATCAATTTGACTTTTGATAAGATTTTATTGTATCTTTATCAAAATTATCTAACTTAGCCAAAGCTATTTTTATAACATCTTCTTGCGTTATATTACTAGGAAAATTATTTCCTAAATTATACATATCTCTAACTAAGTTTTTTATTTCTTGTTTAGAGCTATCAAATGTACTATTTAATTGTTCTACTAGTCTTCTTTTTTGTTCAGAATTTAGTTCTTTAAATAATTCTTTAATTTTATTTTTAACACTAGAGTTTGATAAGTTATTTTTATTTTCTTTTACATAATCAAGAGCAGTTTTATAAACATCTGGAGTGTCTACTTGTGAATTCATAATTTTATTTTTAAAATATATTTTTTATACTCTTTTATTTTACCATAAAAAAAAGGCAAAGACAAAATTAAACCCTTGACTTTTGTTGTATGTTGTGTTGTAAATATATTATGATATTTTTTCTATTTTTATAGTTGCATTTTCTTGTCATTCAATATCTGATTTATATGATCATTTTGTTAATAATGCTGTTAGAGTTTCTATAATTTTATCTTTTGGTATTTCTTTCTCTCCACCAAAATATTTAACTTTAAAAGTTCAATTATCAAATCTGATTCATTTAAAAATATCGGAAAATATTGTATTAATATTTATTTTATATTTATTTTCTCCTAAAATTATATTATTGTCGACAATATTTAATTTGACTTTATTTCACTTATAATCTATATTGTGAGGTAGCTTTTCTATAGATGAAATAGAATCTATTAGTTCTTGTTTTTGTTTTATTTCTTGTTTAGCAATCATTATTTCTCATTTTGTTTTATCTATTTTTATTTTTCTTTTTTTTATTTTTTGTTTTTTTTCTTCTGTTTTTTCGTTAGGACTAAGCTTTTCAAGTTCTTCTTGTGCTTTTTTTTGTTTCTTTTCTAACTTTTCTAATTCTTCTTTTTTAGAGTTAATTTCTTTTTCTTCAAATTCTACTTCTAAATTTTCTATATCGTTTAATTTTTTTATAAAATCAGTTGTAATATTATCTCATGATTTTTGGATTATTTCTCATTTTATGCTTAATATAGAATGAACTTTTTTTATTTTATCATTTTCAGTTTTTCAACTCAAAACTTCACTCCAAAAAGTTTCAGTTGTATAATCAACTTTATTCTTGTCAAGGTATTTGAAAAAGCTTTTAAGGCTTTTAGTTGTTAGTTTTTCAGGATTTAGTTTTTTTATAGCCTTATTTTCTTCTTTGGTTTCTTCAATTAATTTTAGTAGATTATTTACTGATTTTTGAGTTTTAGTATCAATTGCTTTTTCTCATTCTAAAAAACCTTTTCCAAAAAATAAAGATAATAAGAATCCTAATATGGGGCTTTTTTGTGCTATGTCTTTTAGAAAAGAAGAAATTTCTTTTTGCCAGTCTTTTGGTAAAGAGGCAATAAGTTCTACTATTAAATCTGATTTTCCTTGCATTTTTTCAATGCTTTTTAATTTTTCTAATGATAAGTTTTTAATATCTTCAAAGCTTTTTTCTTTTCAGTTTATAATTAAACTAACTGATTCAACTGAGTTTAAGTTTTTATTTCATTTTTTAGCAGTTTCTATTTTTGTAAAAGCATCTCACATTAATATATCAACTTCTGAAAATAATTCTTTTGATTCTTCATTATCTCAATTTAACTCATTTTCGATTTTAGTTAATCATTCAATGATTTTTTCAATATTGTTTTCGTCTTGTTCTCATTTAGAAAAGTTAAATAATTCTTTAATTTTTCATTCTATAGTTGATGTTATAGTTCATAATGCAATATCAATATTTAAATTTTGTATTAATTTATTCCATAAAACAAGCTTTATGTTTTCTCTTTCAGTTGAAGAAAAAGATATTGTTTGTGACGATTCAATTTCATTTAATTTATAATCAAAGTATTTATCGCTTACATTAAAAAATTTTTTCATTATTTCATTTTTTGATCAAACTTTTTCTTGTAGGTAAGAAAAAGGATTTTCTTTTTCTTGTATAATAGAATCTAAGCTTTTTTTAGCATCTCAAGTAATATTTTTTTTAATATAATTAAATACTTTTGTTTTTTCTTCTTCAGTAGTTACTCTTTCAAGCATTTCATCTATAATCTTTAATTCTTCTTCATTAAATCCTTTTCACTCTGGTTTGTTAAATGATTCAATTTTGTTAATTATATCTTGAGAACTTATTTCATTCATATTAATTATATTAGTTATTATTAGATATTCCTTAATTTAATTATATTATATTAATAATTATAAGTCAAAAAACAGAGCTTTTACTTTTTATGCTCTGTTTTTCTAAATGAATATTTTTTAGTCTTTTTGTATAATTAATTCATCATCTTTTATTCCAAGTTCTATTTTATCTCAGGGTTTAATTTCTCATGAGAGAAGTTTTGTTGATAGTGAATTAAGAATAGTATTTGTAATAGTTCTTTTTAGAGGTCTTGCTCAAAATTCATTACTATAACCAGTTTTTATTAAGTACTTTTTTAAGTCTTCATTAAATTCTATACTTATATTTTTGTTATTTAATAATTTTTTTACATTAATAAGTAGTATATCAAGGATTCAAATAAGGACTTTTTCGTCTAGTTCATTAAATTTAATTACATCATCAATTCTATTTAAAAACTCTGGTTTAAAGAAAGTTTTTAAGTTATCTTCTTTAATATTTGAAGTCATTATTATAATAGTATTTTTGAAATCTACGGTTCTTCATTTGCTATCGGTAAGTCTTCAATCATCAAGTACTTGTAATAGTGTATTAAATACATCTGGATGAGCTTTTTCTACTTCGTCAAATAATATTACACTATATGGTTTTCTTCTAACAGATTCTGTTAATTGTCATCATTCTTCATGTCAAATATATCCAGGAGGAGATCAAATTAGTCTTGATACTGCATGCTTTTCCATATATTCACTCATATCTATTCTAATGAAGGCTTTTTCATCATTAAACATAATTTCTGTTAATGCTTTAGCAGTTTCAGTTTTACCCACTCAAGTTGGTCATAAAAACAAGAAGCTTCATAGAGGTTTTCATTCTTCATTTAATCATGATCTAGCTCTTCTGATTGCATTTGATACGGCAGATATAGCTTTTTCTTGTCAAACGACTTTTTTACTTAAATGTTTTTCTAAATTCAAAAGTTTTTCTTTTTCTTTTTCTAAAAGTTTAGTTGCAGGGATTCAAGTCCATTTACTTATTACTTCTGCTATATCTTCTTCGGTAACTTTGTCTTTTAAGTAAGAATTTCAAGATTTATGCAGGGTTTCCAAACTTTGACTAACTTCTTTTATATTATTTTCTAGTTTTGGTATTTCTGCATATCTTATTCTTGCAACCTCTCAAAAGTTTCATTCTCTTTCATAAGAATCAGACTCTATTTTTAGTTTTTCTATATTTTCTCTTAGTATTTTTAATTCATCAATAAGTTTTTTTTCTTTTTTCCAAGCTGATTCTATACTTAATAACTTTTCTTTTTTATCAGCTATCTTTTTTTCTATTTTTCTAGTTTCATTTTCAGGAGATTTTTCAGCTTTTTTTGCTTCTAACTCAATATTTAATGTTCTAAGTTCTTTTTCTAATATTTCTATTTCCATAGGTTTAGAAATACTTTTTATTTTTACAGAAGAAAGAGCTTCATCCATAAGATCTATTGCTTTGTCAGGTAGTTGTCTATCAGATATAAATTTTATGCTAAGTTCTACAGATGCTTCTATAGCTTTGTCTGTAATTTTTAGTCAATGATGAGCTTCATACTTATCTTTTATTCATCTAAGTATAGCAAGAGTTTCTTCTTGACTAGGTTGGTCTATTATCACTTTTGCAAATCTTCTTTCTAAAGCCTGATCTTTTTCTATATATTTTTTATATTCATTTATTGTTGTAGCTCAAATTAACTTCATATCTCATCTAGCTAAACTTGGTTTTAATAAGTTTCAAGCGTCAGCTTGTCATTCTTGTGCTCATGCTCAGACAATAGTGTGTAACTCATCTATAAAAAGAATTATTTGTCCACTTGATTTCTCAATTTCTTTGATAACTGCTTTTAATCTTTCTTCAAATTCTCATCTATATTTTGCTCATGCAAGTAAAGCTCACATATCAAGGGCAATCAATCTTTTATTTTTCAGGTTGTCAGGAACTTCATTTTTTACTATTTTTAGAGCAATTCATTCAATTATAGCAGTTTTACCAACACCTGGTTCTCAAACTAAAACAGGATTATTTTTTGTTCTTCTGGATAGTATTTGCAGAGTTCTTCTTATTTCTTCTTCTCTACCAATTACAGGGTCTATTTTTCATTTTTTTGCCATCTCAATCAAATCAATTCAGTATTTTTTTAGTGAATTCATTTTACTTTCAGGATCGTTATTGTTTACTTTTTCTCATCATCTCATTTTTTCTATAATTTCTTTTATTTTTGGAGATGTTATTCAAAGGGAATTAAGTATTTCTTTGGTTTTGGTATCTCAATAATCTATTATTGATAAAAATAGATGTTCTTCAGTTATATATTCATCCTTCATTCTATCAGCTATTTTTTCAGCTTCTATAAATACAGTATTTAATTCATTACTTATAGATAGTTGATAATTTCATTCTATAGTAGAAATATTATTTATTTCCTTTTTAACATTTGATGTTAATATTTGTAAGTCTACTCAATAATCTAACAATATTTCTTTTGTAATTGAATCACTACTCGACAACATTGCATAGAGTAAATGCAAAGGAGTTATTTGAGAATGTCTATTTTTATTAGCATTGTCTTGGGCTTCTTGTATTCTTTTAGAAGCATTTATTGTAAATTTTTCTATATTCATAATCTTTATAATTAAAAAACTAATTAGCACGTAAATAGTATATGTGCTAATTAGTTAATGTCAAAAGATTTTTAAATTTATTTAGTATCCTATTTTTCACTGAGCATTAATGAATCTATCAATTACCCAATCTTCTCTTGGTACTCACTTTATTTTTTGAATAAAAGAAAATAGTTCTTCAATTTTATTATTTTCATATTGATAATAAGATTCATTTCCTCAATGTTTTAATCACTTATATATTAGTCTTTTAGCATTTGCTGTTCATCATAAAAATTGTATTTCTGCTACTGCTCTCCATTCTCTTCATCATAATAATTGAATATCTGAATTATAGTTTAGTAAAGTGTTGATATATTCACAATATGTCTTTAAAGATTCATTATTTAATGGCATATTTAATAGTATATCATTTTTTCATCATACAATATAGTATTCAGTTCTACTTCAAGAATCTTTTATACTTAATTTAATTTCATATTTTGAAGGAATATTATTATTTAATTGATCTATCAATTTTACAGCTTCTTCTTTTTTTTCCTTTTTTTCTTTTTCTAAAAGTAATTCTTCTACAGATTTATTTTCATTTATTTTTTCATTTCCTTCTGTAGTTTTTTGAGCTTTTTCAAATCACATAAAATAATAGTTTTAATTATAAATTATAAAAAACATCTGAAAAATTAACTTTTATAAAACACTTTAGATGTAGAATAATTTTGCAGGGTTTTCCACTATAATATTAACATAAATATTTTTTATATGCAAAAATATAGTATTTTTGATTATTATTTATATAATATATAAAAATATAAATATTTATTAAAAGGTAAGAAAAATAATGTTTGTTCATTTACAAAATCATTCACATTATAGTATTTTAGAATGACTTCCAAAACCAGTAGATTATGTAAAAAAGGCCAAAGAATTATGAATGAAGGCGGTAGCTTTGACAGATACATGAAATTTGCATTGATGACATGAATTTTACAAAGCTTGTAAATCAGAGTGAATTATACCTATTTTATGAGTTGAATTATTTGTAAATTCTTTGATAGATAATAAAATAAATCATAAATTAGTGCTTTTAGCAAAAAGTTTGTCTTGATATCAAAATATAATATCTCTTGTTTCTAAAGCTAATTTGGATAGTGAGACAACAATTCCTTGTATTACTCTTGATTATTTAATAGAATTTCAAAAGACTAAAGAAAAGCTTGATATAATTTGTCTTTCTTGACCAATTAATTGAGAAATTCCTTTTTTTATACTTTCTTGAAAATCAAATGATGAAATATTAGAAAGAATTAAATTTTATCAAAATATATTTTGAAAAGAAGATTATTATGTAGAGCTTTTGTATCATGATGATATTCCAAAACAAAAGTTTGTTACAGACAAGCTTATAGAAATATATAATGAAAATCCAGGCTTTTTTAAAGTAGTTGCAGCAAATAATTCATATTATATAAATAAAGAAGACAAGGTTACTCAAGATGTAATAAAAGCTCTTTGAACATGACATGAAATTGAAAATCCAGATAGACCAACATTAATAAATGGTGATTATTCTTTTTTGGATGAAAATGAAATGCAAAAGATATTTTGATTTATTCCAGAAGCTTTGAATAATACTGTTGAAATAGCTGATAAGATTAATATAGATATTAAAACTTGATGAATACTTATTCCAAGATTTGACCTGCCTGAAGAAGATAAGCTTATTTATAATAATGCTATAAAAAATGAGGAACTGTTATATAAAGAAGAAAAAATAAAAAAATTATCTTCAGATGAATGGTATTTAAGATATTTATCATTTAAATGATTGAATTGGAGATTTGATTACAAACTTGATGATGAAATTATTTTTGAATTTGTAAAAAAATTAAACAAACCAAAGTTAGACAAAAACTTGACAGAAACTTCACCTCAGGAGCTAAAAGATTTGTCTTTGACATATTATACCGACAGAAAAAAGGAAATTTTGTCTACAATGTCTAAAAAGGAAAATGAATATATTGAGAGATTAGAATATGAATTAGTTGTTGTACATGAAATGTGATTTGATGGATATTTTTTGATAGTAGCAGATTATATAAATTGGGCTAAAAAACAGTGAATTCCTGTTTGACCTTGAAGAGGTTCTGCTGCATGAAGTTTGATGGCATATTTATCTTGAATTACAGATTTAGATCCTATTTTTTATGATTTACTTTTTGAAAGATTTTTAAATCCAGCAAGAGTTTCTATGCCAGACATTGATACTGATTTTGCTGATGATGAAAGAGACAAAGTTGTAGAATATTGTAGGCATAAATATTGACAGGACAAGGTTGCTCAAATTTGTACATTTGGAACATTTGCTGCTAGAGCTGCGGTAAAAGATGTTGGTAGAGTAAATTGAGTTAGTTTTTCTGAAATGAATGATTTAGCTAAATTAATTCCTTCAAAACCTTGAACTAAGTTAGCTTCTGCATTAAAAGATTCTCCTGAATTTAAAGATGCTTATGATAATAATAAAAAATATAAAGCTATTATAGACAATGCTTTAAAAATTGAGGGTAATGTTAGACAAATATGAGTACATGCTTGTGCTGTTATAATTGCTCCTGAACCTATGACTAACTTTACTGCTTTAGCTCATCCTCCAAAAGATTTTAATTCAATTATTACACAGTATAGCGCTTATCCTTTGGAAGATTTAGGTTTATTAAAAATGGATTTTCTTGGACTTAGAAATCTGACGATTATTAAGAGAACTTTAAAAATTATTAAAAATAATTGAGGTCAAGATATAGATATACTTAACCTTGATATGAAAGATGAATGAGTTTTTGACATTTTTTCAGCAGGTGATACAACTTGAATATTTCAGTTTGAATCTGATTGAATGAGAAAGTATCTAAAAGATTTGAAACCTGATAGTTTTGATGATTTGATAGCAATGGTTTCTCTTTATAGACCTTGACCTATTGCTTATATTCCTACTTATATTGATAGAAAATATTGAAGAGAAGAAATAAAGTATATGACAGAAGATTTAACTAATATATTATTAAAATCTAAATGTTCTAAAAAAATTATAAAAGAGCAAAAACAAAAGTTAGAGGAGGATTTGAAAAAGATATTAGATGTAACAAATTGAATTGCAGTTTATCAAGAACAACTTATGTTTATAGTTCAGTATATGGCATGATTTTCTTTATGAGAAGCTGATTTGCTTAGAAGGTGAATATGAAAGAAAAAAGTTGAAATTATAGAAAAATTGAAAATTGAATTTATAGAAAAATCAGAAACTTTTAGATGATATAGAAAAGAGGTAAGCAAATATATTTATGAAGAAATGATACAACCAGCTGCAAATTATTCATTTAATAAATCTCATGCTGCATGTTATGCTTTTATATCATATCAAACAGCTTATTTAAAAGCTCACTATCAAACAGAGTTTCTTACATCAATAATGGTATCTGATGAAGAAAATATGGATAGAATTGTTATGGAAGTGTCTGAATGTGAATTAAAATGAATTTCTGTTTTGCCACCTAGTGTAAATGAATCATTAAAACACTTTACCTATATTGATAAAACTACAATTAGATTTTGATTAAAGGCAATAAAATGAATTTGAGATTGACCAATAGATAGAATAATCCAAGTTAGAGAGAAAATATGATGAAAATTTAAGGATTTAAGACATTTTATAGAAGAATGTTGAAAAGAAGTAATTAATAAAAAGTCGCTTGAATCTTTGATTCTTTCATGAGCAATGGATGATTTATGACTTAGAAAACAGATGTTTATTAGTATTTCAGAAATAATTCAATTTGTTAAAAAAGATGAAAAAAAGAAAGAAACTAATCAAATCTGACTTTTTGATATGTGATGTAGTGATTTTGAAGATGAACTTAAATTAAAAGAAACGAAAGAATATAGTTTTGAAGAAAAATTAAAATGAGAAAAGGAAGTAATTTGATTTTATGTTTCTGGTCATCCACTTGATTGATTACAAAGATATTGTCAAAGAAGAAGTAATAATACAAAAAAATTAAAGATGTCTTTTGAAGAATTAGAGGAAATTGATAAAAAAGAGAATCCAGAAAAATATGAAAAAGTTGAAGATGATGAAAAAAAATCTAAAAAAAGTCCTCAAAATAAAAAAAAGAAAGATGAATTGGTTCAAGCGGTTTGAATTATTAATTCTTTAAGAAAAATAATTACAAAAACATGAAATACAATAATTATTTTGTTTTGTGAAGGTTTTGATTATGACTTTGAAGTAGTTTTTTTTCAAAAAGATATTGAGAAATATTGAGATAAAATAAAAGAAGATAAAATTTTGATAGTTTCATGATTACTTAATGTTAACTTTGAATATAAAAGAAAATCTATTCAAGCAAGAGATGCAAAATTTGCTACTATTTCTCAAGTTAGGGAACAGGCCAAAGATTTAAATTTATTTAATGATAAAAAAAGATATATAAATATAGATTTAAATACATCCAAGGAAGATGAGTTGGATAATAACATTTCAATTGATAGTAGTTTTAAAGAAGAAGACAAAATTATAAAAGATTATGTTATAGACATACCTAAAAATGCAAAAAAACTAGATTTACACGATTTAAAAGACTTTTTATCAAAACAAAAATCTTGATCTATAAAAGTATTTATAAATTTAAATTGAAAAAAAATTGATACTAAATTTAGTATCAATGATGTTAAATTATTAGAAAAGTGGGTAAATAAAAAATGGAATTAATCTCTTACCTTTTTTCATATTTTTTATAAAAAGTTTAGAAAATAAAAATACCAAGTAAAA
>PDTW01000017.1 GCA_002749055.1 Candidatus Altimarinota bacterium
TAAAGATAACATATCAAAATTAGAATTAAAGCTGACAAAAGAATTGAAAGAATGATATGCTGATGATTGATTAGACTCATTATGATTAAAATCTATATGAGAATGATTATGAGCACTGACAACTTACTGGGTATAATACATAAAAGATGATTCATATTTAATGTCTTAAGTAGATTTGAAAAAAGATTTAAAAGTAGTATCATCTGAATTAGATTCAAAGAAGAAAGTTAAGAATTTGAGGAAGTTTGGTAAGAAGATAAAGAAAGCTAAGAAGTCACAAAGTTTATCTGAAAAATTAGCACTTCAGGAAGCTAGAAGTAATTTGGATAAATGAAAAAAAATTATGGATAGAAGTGAATTGTGAGATTCAAGATTGGGATGATTGTATGATAAGTATAGATATGTTCATAGATCTCAGGACTGAACAAATATAACAGTTCACTATCATAAAACATTACAAAACCAGAGAGGTTATAGATTTTAAAATTAAGCGTAATAACATATGAAAGTAAAATATCTTTTTGATGATTGAGAATTGACATACGAATGAAACTATAATGTTTTTGCTCTACAAGTGTGCAATACAAAGGAGAAAAAGCTATATATATCAGAACATGATGCTACATGAAATTTTTATATAGCACCGTATGCATTTGATGCATTTGAGATTATTGATACAAAAATTTCAAAATTTTGGGAGTGTGGTAGTAATGAATTTTGAGAAATATGCATATGAGTACCAGAGATATTTAATATAAAAAATTTTTGGGAGAAGTATTATGATGACAATTCTGAAGTGAATAATATAGTGAATTTTTATTACAAAGTATGAAAGGATGATTTATTTAATCCGTAATTACAAATTGTGTATACTAGATTTTAATTTTAATCAATGAAAAAAATATATAAAAGATAAAGATTAAAAAAAATGAAGTAATAAAACCACAAGTTTTTTCCTAGATTTTTGGGATGAGAAAAGAATCTTGCTAAATATACAAAAGAGAATGCTACTACAGTAATTAGGTAAAATTAAGAAAAAGCGGCTTTACATTTGATAGATATATAAAAGACTGAATACAAGTTGATATATATACTTCTTGAAAATATAAAGGTTTACTTAGGACTATGACTAAAATATCTAAATAATTTGTTAAAAATAAATACTTATGGAACCTACAAATTTTGATATAAATTTTCTAAAAAAGTGAAAGTTTACTTCTAATGAAATCAAAAATCTTGTTTTATATTTTATTGATAATTATGTTAAATTGAGAGTGGAATTTATAAAATGACATAATTATGATAGTTTTACATTTGATTTTATTGAAAATTGAGATTATGAAGTGGAGGATATTGTATTAAATAAGGATAATTTTTATGATATTATTGAAAAAAATATCATAAGAGATATATATGTAGATATAAATAATTTCTGTAAATTACATATTTATATATGATTTTTGGATCATGAAATAGATATTAATATTTCAAAAATTTCATTTTATTATGATTTAAAAATGGGCTATGAAGATATTTTTTATTATCTTTGAGATAATATTTTTAAATCAATAGAGGTATTGAATCCAGATAATGCAAATTTTTGACTTTCTACTTCTCCAGTTTTATTAAGTGAGATAAAAAAAGGAGTCACGATATGAGAATATTTATTTTTGAATAATGCACATATAAAATATGAATCTTTAAGAAATTGTCTTCATCAGTTGGATTGAATAAAATTAAGAAATGGATATATTTTTTATGTTAATGATAATGAAGATTTAATTTCACAAATAGTAAATATAAAGGATTAAGAATATTTTTAGATGATATTTAAAAGGTATTAAAAAAGAAAATGAAACCTTAGTTAAAACATGAGAGTTTATTAAATAATTTTGGAGTTATGGAAAAGACAAATATTGAAATGATATTATCTATTTTTTGAGATAGTTTTGATGTAAATGATTTTACTAAAATTATAGGTATTACCCCTACAGTCACATGGAGTAAATGAGACCTCAATGTAGAATATCCAAGTAGACCAAGTAGACAGGAAACTCATTGGGGTTACTCTACTTGATCTATTGAATCATATAATATGGATGATATCTCTAAAAAGATATTACAATTGTTTTGAAATAAAATAGAAATATTAAAGAGTTTTATTACTCATCATAATTTATATGTAAAAATATATATTGTCCCTATTATTGAAAATAATAATATTCCTTCTTTTTATTTTGATAGAGAATTTCTTAAATTTGTATACAAAATATGAGCTGAGATTGATATGGATATGTATATTAACTAAACATAAAGATAAATATTAAGGAAAATGAGAAAAAATTAACAAACTCAATTTATGAAATCTCTGTTTGTTTGAAAAAATATATAATTCCTATTAATTTTTGGGGAAACTATAAAAATATTCAACAATATATTGAAAATAATACAAACAAAATTATAATTGACAAAATTAGTAATAAATTAATTATATTTTATAAAATGAAAACATTTGAGTATAAAAAGTGAAGTTTAATTCTTCTTTCTTGAATCCCTGGATCTGGTAAATCTACTTTTGCAAAAAAGTATTTCCCTAAAAGCTATATTTTATCTACTGATGAACTAAGAGAAAGGTACTTTTGAGATGAATATAAATTTGGAGAAAATGGAGATTTATTAATTGGAAATTATGAGCATAATGGAGCATTTATTTTTGAAATTTTGTTGAAAATAGCAAAAGAGAGGTGTAACGAAGGTCTTACAACTGTAATCGATGCTATGAATCTAAAAGATTCTGATAGAAGTAAATTTATAGAAATCTGAAAATGGAGTAAAATTTATACTGTTATTTTTGATTCTGAGAAGTGAATTAAGCAGAATAAATTAAGAAAGGAAAAAAATATTAAATGATATGTCAATGAAGATGTAATGGAAAAGAAAATTATTTCATTTGATAAAAAGAGTTGCATTAAATGAAATAATATTATTTATGCTGATGAAATTGAAAAAGTAGATGAAGTATATGATAGTTTGGAGCTTACAGAAGATAGAAATATAATTATTTATGGGGATATACACTGAATGAAAAATTTTTATTCCAACTATAAATTGTTACAAGAGAAATATACCAAAAGATGAAACCCTCCATTAAATCTTTTTGTTGGTGATATTGTTGATAGGGGAGAATATAGTGTAGATGATTTATGTTTTATAATTTCTGAGGTAAAAAAATGAAATGCAGAAATGATTATATGAAATCATGACTTTAGGCTTCTTAAAAATATAAAAAATTTTTTAGAAAATTGAATTATTGAAGATTTTGTGGAAGCGAGATACAAAACTATAAAACAATTTGTAGAACTTCATAAAAAAGATTGAATTTATAACGGTTTCATAAAAGAAATAAAATGAGAAAATTTTAATCTTCATAAAGTTAAAAATTTTCTTGAAAGTTTATCGTATTATAAAATGCTAACTACAGATACTAATAAAAAATATTGTATTACTCATGCTCCAATATTTGTTCCTTCGTGTTTTTGAAACCTTAAAAAATCTCAATGTATATTTTGAGCTGAACAACTTACTGAGAATTTGAGAGTAAGTAGAGATAAATGCAAAGAAAATAATATGAATTTTGTAAAGGCAATTAATAAGCTTTATAAACAAAATGATATAACATGTGTAAATGGACACATTGATATGCAATTATTTATAGATAAATGTAAAACAAAATGATTTTTTTCACTTGAATGAAAAGTTGATTCTTGATGAAAGATGAAAGTTCTAATACTTGAGAAAAATGATAAAGAAATATCTGAAACAATGAAATCATTTGAATCAGATGTAAATTATATCAAATGACAAACGGATGCATGAGAATATACAAATTTTTCAAATATGGATAAAAAACTTGTAAATAAAAAAAGTTTATGAGATTTTGTATTATTTAAATATACAAGAGATGTATTTTATAAAAATCTTTGGTTGAAAAATTCTGACGAAGATAATGATAGGCTTCTTAAGGCAAGAGGGATAGTACTTGATAAGCTTGGAAATGTTATTTCTTATCCATTTGACAAAATCTTTAATAATGGAGAAATATTATGTGATGTAAATTGAGAAATTGTAATAGATAATAAATTAAAAGAGTGAGAATACCTGTTTGTAGAAAAACTAAATGGGTTTTTATGAATAATATCCCAAAATTTTTATAATAAAAATGAATTATTTATACATACTAGTGGAAGTCTTAATTCAAAATTTAATAAATATATAGAAGATTGTTTGGATAACAAACAAAGATTAAATATTATAAAATTCTTTAAAACAAAGTGAAGACACACTTTAATGTTTGAGGTAATTCATCCAGATGACCCTCATATCATAAAATATGAGAAAGAAGATTGTGGATTATATCTTATAGGTGCTAGAAATATAGAAGAAAATAATTTAGAAGATATGTGTTTATTGTCAGAAAAAGAGCTAGATATATTATGAAAAGAATTATGATTTAAAAGACCAAAACATTTTATAGAATCTTATAATAATTTTAAAAAAAGAATAAAAAAAGAAAAAATAGAATGATATATAGTAAGGAATATAAAGTCTTGAAAATTTCTTATAAAAATAAAATTTCCTTACTATCTAATAACAAAATTTATTGCAAGAATGTCAGAGAAAAATTTCAAATTTTTATTTGCAAATAAAGAAGAGTTTATTAAAAACAAAAGTATAGATGAAGAATTTTTCCCTATAATAAATCACATCTCCGATAATAAAGAAATATTTATGAATCTAAATGAACAAGAAAAAATTCAAAAAATAAGAGAATTTTTAGAAAATAATATATAAAAAGTTTAAGTATTAAGATTGTAAAACTTTGTTAATATTTTAATGTTAACTTTTTAGTTGCTTTTTTAACAAAATTGAATATTTTAATTGTTGTAATATAATTAATAATTAACAAAAAAAAATGATAGATTTTTTAATGATAATAGAGGTGATAATTTCAATGTTATTAATATTTTTTATTTTAATTCAAAATAAAAATGTAACATTAAATCTTGCTAGTATGTCTTGATGAATGTGAGAAATAACAAAAAGATGACCAGAAAAAGTTATGCATAATCTTACAATAGCATTGTGAACATTATTTATAGTAAATTCTTTAGCCTTGTTTATTTTAAGTAAATAATTTCTTTGCTTAAACCATGAATAAAAACAAAATATTGAAATTAAAAAAATACTTGTTTCTGATAAGTGTTATTTTTCTATTTTTTTCTACTTTGCATTTATCATATGTTTATTTGCATACTGACTCAAAACTTATCCCTTTAAAAGGAGGGGCTGTTTCAGAATGAATAATTTGAGATATCCCAAAATTAAATCCATTGCTTCCTGCTTCAGGAAATGATAAATATATAATAAGCCTTTTATATCGTTCATTAATGAAATATGATATAAAAGAAAAAAAGATAATTTCTGACATTGCTAGTTGTGATATAAATAATCTTCAGAAAATAGAATGTTATTTAGAAAATAATGTTTATTGGTCTGATGGTGAAGAGATAACTATAAAAGATATTGTAAGTACTTATAATATCTTTATCAACAAACCAGATGTGAACCCTATTATGTCTTCTTTGCTTTCAGAAACAGAGATTATTGAGAAAGAATCAAGCATAGTATTTAAAAATTCTGCAAAAGATATAAATTTCTTGAACATATTTTTTCAGCCTATTTTACCTAAAAAAGTAACAAATAATCTTTGAGAGAAGGAACTATTACAAAATTTCTCTCCTTTAGATGGTATTTATTCGGGTAGATATAAAATTGGGGCTATTAATCAATGAATTGAAGCATGAATTTCTAAGATAATACTAGAGAAAAATGAAAATTTTCAAAATAATGATATATTTATTGATAAGTTAATATTTAAAGTTTATCCAGAGACTTCAGTGTTTCTGAAACATAAAGATACTGTTAATCTTTTTAGTGATAAAAATAATATAGTTTGAAATAGTGTTCCTAGATTGAAACCATACAATTATACTTTGCCTCAATATGTATCTTTATTTTTAAATACTGAGAAAATTCAAAATAGTGATTTAAGAAATTATTTATTAAATATTGTAAATAAGGATAATCTTATAAAAGTTTTGTGAAAAAATAATTACAAACAAGTACAAAACCCTTATTTAACAGAGATTAGCATAGGTAAGACTCTTAAAAATAAGAATATAAGTAAGATAATAGAATGACTTTGATATAGTAAAAAACCAGCTATAATTAAAAAATTTATTAAAACAAGTAAAGATAATTTGGTTTATTCAAAAGAAGTTAGTATAAAAAACTCTTGAACTTGAGCATCTCTTGAAGAAGAAACTAATGAATCTAAAGGAAAAAATATAATTCTTGACTCTTTAGACGATGTAAATATATCTTTTGATAAAGACATTCAACAGGATTCAAAAGTAATTTATTCTCCTTCATATGTTGATAAGTATAATTTTATTACTAAAGAGGTTTTATTAAAAGCTACAGTAGAAAAGTGAGTTGAAGAAGTTTATATAAACGATGAAAAAGTAGAAAACTTTAACAGCTGAGATACTTTTTTTAATTATAGTTTATCTGTAAAAGAGGGAACTTTAAAAACCTGAGAAAATAAATATAAAATATATTTTGTTAAGGATAGAGAGAAAGTATACATAGAAGAAATAAACTTTCTTTATTATAAAGATAAAAAAGAATTAAAAAAACAAGAAGATTTATTTATAAAGAAACTTGTGAATAACAAAAAATCAGAGATTTTACAAAAAAATAAAAGTAATAATATTGAATTGATAAAATCAAAAGAAAGTGCTATAAAATCTATGGAAAAAGATCCTAAATATATTGATAATCTAAATACCTTAAAAAAATTAGAAGATCATTATTATTATGATAAGGATTTAAATAAATTTACTTTAAAACTTTTTTACGTAAATTCTGAAAAAAGTATCTCACAAACTGCTGAATTTATTCAAAATACTTTTGCTTCTGCAGGTATAGATGTTGAACTTTACCCTATAAGTTTAAAATCACTTCCAAGTATATTAGCTGAGAAAGAACAAAGATATGATATGCTTTTAGCATGAATAAATCTATGATATTTTGATTCAAATATTTTTCCGTATTTTCATTCAAGTCAAGTTGAAAAGTGATATAATTTCTCTAATTTCAAAAAATTAAGTTTGGATTTATTACTTGAAGAACTAAAATGAAATATTTTATCAAAGGACAAAATATTAGAATTAGAAAAAAAAGTTTTAGAAATACTAAAAGAAGAACAAATAGTAAAAGTTTTGTATACTCCAATAATTAATAATTTGGTAGATAAGAATATAAAAAATTACTTTTTGGAAGATTATATACCAAATAAAGAACTAAGGATAGAAGCATTAAATAATTCTTTTATTCTTGAGAAGAAAATTATAAAAGTAAAAGATAAATCATTTTTAGGGTTTTTAAAATTTTTATTTACTAGTTTAAATGACTAATAACTTTATAGATAATATTATTGTTCCAGCATGGGAGATTGTTCATCGTGACTCAAAAATAAAGAAATTTTATTTTTTTCCTTGATTATTATCAATAATATTTCTAACCTTTTTGCTTGTATATCAAGTAATTTATACTTATGTTGAAGTTTTTTGAAAAAAAGAAGAGGCATTTGTAATTATATTAGATTTTTTCCATTCAGATTATATATTTGAAGCAATAATATCTTTGGTTGTTTTTCTTATAGTTTATTTACTTATAAGCCCAATCTTTGAATGAGCTTTGATTAGGTATATTGACAATAAAAAGTCTTGAGAAAATCATTCATATTCTGAAATTTTTTGATCTTGAATGTATAGATTTTTTCCACTTTTTGAATATAATAATATATTTAGTGAATTTAAATTTATTAGTATATTAAATGGTTATCTATTTATTATAAGGTTTATATGAATTGAATATATAAAAGAATTAAGTATAATATTTTGAGTTATTCTTTTTCTTTCAATCATTTTAAATTCGTTATTTGCATATTCTAAGTATGAAATAGTATTATGAAATAAAAAGACATTTGAAGCAGCAGGTAGTTCTTCAAAGATAGCAATATTAAACATTTGAATGACTTTAAAAATTTATTTTCTAATGTTTATTTTTAATATAAGAGTTATAATAAATTTTGTAATTTTTTTAAGTTTTCCTCTCTTATTTGTTACAATACTATGATTTATAACTTCCACTATTTTTTTAACAATAGCTTTGATAATTCTTTCAATAGTATTTTTGTTTTTTATTTTTGCACTTTGATATTTAACAGCTGTTTTAGAGGTTTTTAAAGCTAGTGTTTGGTACTTTGCATATATGCAGTGAAGAAAAAGATTAGAAAAGGAAGAACATATTAATTTAGATAAATAATTATTAAAAAATAATGGCAAAAGATTTTTATGATATTCTTTGAATATCTAAGTGAGCTAGTGATGATGAAATAAAAAAAGCATATAGAAAAAAAGCAATGAAATATCATCCAGATAGAAATAAATGAGATAAAGATGCTGAAAAAAAGTTTAAAGATATAAATGAGGCTTATTCTACTTTGTCAGATCAAACAAAAAGAAAACAATATGATACTTTTTGATTTGCTTGATGAAATCCTTTTTGATGAGGATGATGATGATTTAGTTGACAATGAGCATGATGATTCTCTTGATTTGAGGACTTGTTTTGAAAGTGATGAGCTTCAAAGTGAGCTTGATCAATTAATATTGAAGATTTGTTTTGAAATTTCTGATGAGCTGGCAACTCTAATCCTTTTTGATGATTTTGATGAACTAAATCATCTTATCAAAGAAAAAAAACATCTCCAGTCTCTTTAGATTTTGAAAAAACCTATGAAGTTCCGATTTTTGATATGATTTTGGGTTGTAAAATAGAAGTTAAATGAGTTTATTGACAAACAGCGAAACTTACAATTCCTCCATCCACAAAACCTTGAACAAAATTTAGAGTAAAATCTTTTTGAAAAAGTGAATGAACAAAAAAGTGAAACTTAATAGTAAAAGTAGAGGCTAAAATGCCAAAACATATTAGTGATGTTGATAAATCAATGCTAGAGAGAATTAGAGAAGGTATTGGTTATTAAAATACTTTATATCTTTCTTATTTCTTCTAAAATATTTTCTTCAAGTCAAGCTAATCTTAATATAGTTTTAATATTATTTTTGTTAACAAATTTTAATATTTTTCTTACAGTATTATTTTTGTGGTTTTCATCTAACTCTCAAAGTATATCCAAAATTTTTAATTTTGTTAAAAGTATTTTTTCATTTTTTACCTCTTTTAAATTACACAAAACACTTACTGAATTATATATTTCATAAATTGGAACTCAATAAGGAGTTTTTTTGAAAATCATAGATATTAGCTCTAAAAAATCATTTATTTCGGAGAATTTTTTACCTGATGTTTTAAATTCAGAGATTATTTTTATATTTCTAAAACTAGATATAGTTTCTTTATTTTTTGCTACATTTATTTCAAAATCAATATTGTATCATAAATCAATTGATTTTTCTTTAGTTTTTAATTTTTTAATACAATTTATTCTTCAATAATCTAAACTGAAAAGACTATAAATAAAATTTTTATCCTTATTTTTATTTATATTTAAGACAATTGCCTTAGTTTTAAAAATTGACAAGCTCAAAGTTTTAATAAAATAAATATTTGAAAAAAGAATTTTTTTTATATAATGTAAACAGATTTAATATTTTATCAAATAAATATGTCAGATAATAACCCTCAAATTTCAGAAAAAGAGGTAGATTCCTTGATTTTGTGACTTATTTCTAAACACTCAGATAAAGTAGAAGTTGATGTTGAAGAATTTCTGGACCTATTAAAACATAGTTTATCATTAAATACTATGGAAAAAAAGAGAGTTGTGGATGCTGTTCCTACGCTTTCTCAATTTCAATTTGATGAGTTGAAAAAAGTTTTCGTTAATGAGAGAGTGAAATTCAGAGAATTAGCAAAAGATCACCCAGATGATATAAAGAAATTATTAAAAAAGCAGAAAATAGAATGGATTCAATTATGAGATTTGTATAAATCAGAATTGGAAAATAAAAAGAGAGAAGAAGAAAGCCAAGATAAGATAGGTGATATAAAAGCCAGTTTAGGACTTTAGTTTTATAGATGTTTTTTAATTTCTCAGTATATTCGGATAAACAAAGAAGGGTCGATATATATTTATCAGACCTTTTTTCGGATTTTTCAAGAAGCTATATCCAAAAATTGATATCTAGGTGACAAGTCTCAGTTAATTGATTAGTTATTTCAAATAATATAAAAATTAAAAACAAAGATGAAATATATATAATCATCAAACTTCAAGCCCTAGAAATATTGCCTGAAAAAATTCCTTTAGATATAGTTTATGAAGATACAAATCTTTTAGTAATAAATAAAGAAAGCAATATCAATGTTCATCCTGTGTCATGAGAATGATGAAAATCTTGAACTTTAGTTAATGCTGTATTATATTATTTAAAAGATAATTTGCCTAGCATCTGATGATTTGAGAGACCCTGAATAGTTCATAGATTGGATAAAGATACTACTTGACTTATAATGATAGCTAAAAATGACAAAATGATGAATTATCTTCAGGATAAAATAAAAAAAAGACAAATTTGAAAATATTATATTGCAATAGTTGCTTGAATTATTAATGATAGTCAATTTAAGATAGAATCATACATATGAAGAGATCCAAATAATAGAATAAAAATGACAGTAAATAACCCAGTCAATCCAAAGATAGCGTTAACTTTATGAGAGGTTGTAAAATATATTGAAAATAAATATACTGTTTTGAAATTAAAAATCGAGACTTGAAGAACTCATCAAATAAGAGTTCATTTATCTTCAATTTGATTTCCTGTTTTATGAGATAAAGTTTATTGAAATCTAAAAATCAATAAAGAAGTAGAAAAAAAATATTGACTAAAAAGACAAGCTCTACATGCAAGCTCTTTAGAACTTGATTTATATGGTAAAGCTAAAAGTTTTTTTGCAGAGTTAAAGCCAGATATGAAAAAAATAATTAAATAGTAAAATCTTCTTGTTTTTTAAATAATAAAAAGTATTATCTTAAATGGTATATTTTTAATAAAATTTTATTATGTTTAAGATTTTTTGAGTTTGAGAAGAAGAAAAATATAAAGAGTTAGATGATGTAATGAATGATAGTATTAATGAAAATGATATTTGACAAATTGCTGTTGATATACTAGAAACTCCTTATGAATTTTTGGTTATAGCCCCTATTGCTTGATTAAACCTAGAAGATATAAACTTGTCTTTTAATGACTCAGTGCTTACTATTTCTTGACATAGAGATAAACCTGATGTTTATTCTTGATTAAATGTTATAAATAGAAATTCAGAGTGTTTTTGGTGAAAATTCCTGAGAAATATTATATTACCTGATAATCTTGATTTTGATTGAATAAAGGCATCAATGGAAAATAATATGCTTGTTGTTACTATCCCAAAGTTAAAATTTTCTACTCATAATATTAGAATTGATAAAATAGATTAATAATAAAAAACAATGTTTTTCAAAAAGAAAGAAAAAATAAAAAATCATGCAAAGTGATTTGATAAATTAATAACATGATTAATTATAGGTTGAGCTGTTGCATCAGTTTTGGGTTTGTCAAAAACTGAAAGATGAAAAAAATTGTCAAAGGCTACTTATAAATCATCAAAATGAATATTTAGAAAATGATATTCGCTTTTTTGAAAATTGCTTGTAAGAGTTATTAGAATATTTCATAAAAAATAATTATGAGTAGGTTTATTTTTTTAGGAATAATATTTTTTTTATTATTTATACCATCTGTGTTTTCCATATGAATTTGTAAATATTCATCAGAGATAGAACAATGTATAAATGCTAACAAATCTTGAGAACCTTTATCTATTGAAGATTTTGTTTGTATTCAAGATACAAATATAGAGAAAATTGCATATCAGATAGTTCTTGATAAAAAGTTCTCATCATTAGATGAAGAAATCGAAAAATATTTAGTTGATTTAGAAAAAAATAAGGATTATTACTTTTGAAAATCAGCCATTTCTAATTTTTTTGAAGCAATAAATGATATTTCTAATAAATTATGAAAAAATTGATATTATTGGGAAAAATATAAAAATTATTGTAGTGTATGAGATGAGAATGCTAATATCAATATAGATTCAATACAAGTAGAAACAATTACTTGTTTATGATGATCTGTTTCAGTTCTGAATTCAAAAGATTTTTTTAGAGAATCTAATTGTATGTGATTAGCTGAGTTGAAACTTAAGTTATATAAAGATGTTGCCTATGATATACTTACACTAAACAAACATTATGTTAGACAAGATGAAAAAAAATTATTTATTCAAAAAGAAAGAACTAAATATGACGAAATAGTAGAACTTTTTATGATTAATATTTGATATATTGAAAGGATTTGGAGAAAATGGCCAAGTGTTACTCCTGTTGCAAAATAAAAAAAATTAAAGAAATTCTTTAATTTTTTTTATTTTATATTATTTACTTTTTTTATTTTTTTTAGATTTTAATAATGTATTTTCATTTTGATTTGTTCCGCAGTAAGGACAAACTTTCATATCTTTTTTAATTTTTTTCTTACATTTTCTACATTTTCTTTTCTTTAACATTAATACTAATGACCACATAAATATTAAGAATAGTAATAGTCACATAGGAATTAATACGTAAGGATTAAGTCATATATATTCTTCATTATAATTTATATAAAATTCTTTAGCTGAGTTAAATTTAACTTCTTCTCATTTTTCATTTATATAAGAGATATTTATATCTGCATTAATTTTTTTATTTTGTTCTCTTTCTAAAATTCTCTCCCAAAACATCAAGAATTTTCTTTTTTTTGTATTCATATTTGTATAATACTCAGAGGGATTCCAGTTTTTCATTATTATTTTTCAGTTTTTATCCCTGTCTTCATATGGGAATCATTTCCATTCACATTGAAATATTCTTTTAGTTCAAGGAAGTACTTTTGAATCAGAATCATTAATAGGAATGTAATCAACAACTTTTTCTCAGATTACGGCTCAATACTCATTTTTTATAGTTTCTTTTCAAACTCATTTTATTTGTTTTCAATTTTCATCTGTTAAAACTATATTTCATTTTAGTTTTATATGAGTATTTCATTCATTTTTAAAAGGAATCTTAAATCAAATTTTAAATTCTTCTTCATCTTTTCATATTTCTTCATTATTTCAATTATTATTTTCTTCTAAATCTTTATTTGTTAAATTTTCGTTATTTGTTCAGTTTTCGTTGTTTTCTAAGTTTTCATTGTTTAAATTATCATTATTTGTTCAACTCTCATTGTTTTCTAAGCCTTCATTGTCTCAGTTATTATTATCTTCTACCGCTTCATTATCTCAATCGTTATTTTCATTTAATTCTGGGTCTCAATTTTCATTTCAAATATGATTATCTTCGAAAGGATTGTCAATACATTTTCTATCAAATCTACTTCTTGTTAAGTCTCAAAATGGACAATCATCCATTTTTTTTACTCATCCTCATCAGTTTACAACTATTGTTCATACACTTCATGTTGAAATAACTTCTCAGGTAACATTTACTAATAGTAAAACTCAATAATCAATATTTATTCATATATTTCAACTTCCTGAACTTGTTTCAGAGTTGGGGTTTTTAAAAAATACAGCTCAATAATGTCATCATGGAGTTGCATCTTCTGGTACATCTATTTGGAAGTTTATTGTTTTCTCTTCTCAAGGATTTATTATAAATTGGGGAGTGTCAATTGTTATCCAAGTTGATATTTGTTGATCAGGATGAACTAATTCACTATATCTAACAAATCTTGGTACTCAAGAATTTCATTTTGCTTCAAAATCAGATTTTCAAGTATAAATCGTTACAGATCATGTTCAATTATTTCTTAGAGTAGCCGTCTTAGTTATAGAATCTCAAGGATCCAATACTATATTGTCGTATTTTATAGGTGATACTGAAAAATTAATAGCGGCATAACTATTACTAATTCATAAAGCAAGTATTGTTATAATAAATATAAAAAGAGATTTTATTAATTTCATTTTAATTTTTTAAAAAATATTTGCTATATTTTAAATAAAAATTAAATAAAATCAAAAAAAAAGACTTTAGCTTTTGTTTACTAAAGTCTAAAATTATGTTTAATTTTCTTAGAAGTTACCAACAATAGTAAAAGTTACAGTATCTTCATAGTCTCATGCAGGAGTTTCAGCAACTGCTGTAGCACTAACTTTAAATTCAACATCATCAACTAAGTTTGTAGCTTCTCCTCTGTTAGTTGTATATATAGCATGTTCAGTTGTATTGTTATTAACTTCAACATTAGCTAGTCAACTTGCTGAAAAATCACCAGCACTAGAATCATCAGTAACATTTGGTGTTGATTCATAAGTGTAAGATTCCCCAGATACTCAGTCAGTTGCATCTTGATTAATCATAACTCCAGCTGAAGAATTATTTTCCATTCAACCTTTATTAGATCTAGCAGTAATAGATACTCATGATTTAGCATTTGTTCATACTTCTAGATATAATGAACCATTAGAGGCAACTCAAGGAGCTAATACACCCAAATCAATTTCAGGAGCTGATATAGACATATTTAGAGTTGGTAAAACTCTAGCTTTAATTTTTATGTTAGAAACAGAACCACTTGCTGTTCATGGGAAGTTTTCATCCCAATTAATAGGAGAGTCAAATGATCAACTTCAAACAACACTACCTGTACCAATTTGTATGTCTGCTGATACAGGACTAGGAGAATATATGTTTGCAACAGTAATTCAAGCTAATGCAATTGTTGCAAGAACTCTTTTTGTTTTTGTTTTTTCCATAATACGTATTATTATGTTAAATAAAATAAAATTTTACTAAATATCCAATATTAAGCACTAAACATCTTAACATACTTTTGTAAAAAAAGTCAAATTTTTGAATATTAACTTAGTTCAAATACATTGTTATTAAATATTTAGTATATAATATTAAGCAAAAATATCTTAACATACTTTTGTAAATAAAGTCAAATTTTTGATCTTATATTTTCTAGATTTGGAGTTTTTCAGATGTTCCTTAATTTTAAGAAAAGAAAAAATATTTATTTTATAAGATGTTAAATTTGAAAAAAAGTTTTTTTATTATATACTGAAATAAAATGAATTAATAAAATGAGATAAAATTATGGCAAGAAAATATGAAAAAAGTTCTGGCTGAATCGTTTATAGGAAAAGGTGAGATAAAATAGAAGTTCTTCTTTTAAAATGGTTGAACTCTAGATGAATAGAGGAGTTTGTTATTCCAAAATGAAAAATTGAAGATTGAGAAGTTGCTAAAGACACAGCATTAAGAGAAATTAATGAAGAGACAGGCTTATTAGTAAATGATTTAGAAATTATTAAGTTTATTACAAAATTAAATTACACTTTTACTGCATGACATCTTGATTGAAATCCTGTTATAGATAAAGATGTTTATTTATTTTTGGTTAAATATAATTGAAATATCGACCCAATAGTAAGGAAAGAAGAAAGATTTATTTGATATAAGTGGGCAAATATCAAAAAACTTGATTCAATGAATGTTAAATTTGATATTTTTTGAATTGTGCAAAAAAATAAAACTTATTTTATATAATATTTTAAAGACCTATGTTAGATATTTTTAATAAAGATAATATTTTAAGTATAGTAAATACCGACAAAAAAGAAATAGCTTTTAATACTGAAACTAAAGAAGTTTTATTAGATGGTTTATCGGTTTGATATCCTTGAGAGTATGAAAAATCTTGAATTTTATTAGAAGTAAAGGAGTATGAAGGGATTTTATTTTATCACTTTGTAACTGAATCTAAACGTTTGGTTATTATTACTAGTGATAATTTTACTATAAAAGAAGATATATTATCGTTTTTTTGAGATGTAGATATTCTTATTATAAATTGAACAAAGGATTCTATAAAAATATTTGAAAATATTGAAGCTAAATTAGTTATACCATATTGAGAATCAAAGGATATTTTTTTAAATACTTTAGGTCAACATATAGAGCAAGTAGACAATTATAAGGTTAAATGAGAGTTTGCATTAGATACTACTGAATTTGTTAATCTAAAATAATAAATTTAATTAAATACTATTTATGAAAGTAGATAATATAACATTAGCCTTTTGAAATAAAACAATTTTAAGAGATATAACACTAGATTTTAAAGAATCAGAATTTGTTTTTTTGATTGGTCATTCTTGAAGTTGAAAAACAACTCTTATTAGATCTCTAATTTGAGATTTTAAACCTGTAGTTTGAGATATTATTCTTGATAATAATTTAGCTTTGTACAAAAATATGAAAGAAGAGATTCTTCTTTCATATAGAAGGAATGTATGAGTAATATTTCAAGATTATAAATTATTAGAATCAAAAAAAGTATACGAAAATATAGCTTTTGCAATGGAAGTATGTTGATATAAAGATGGTATAATTAGAAAAAAAGTTCCAGATGCATTAGAAAGAGTATGACTTTTAATGAAAAAAGATAAGTTTGTTTACGAATTGTCTGGTTGAGAAAAACAAAGGGTTGCAATAGCTAGAGCACTTGTAAATGATCCTCAGTTAATAATATGAGATGAACCAACATGAAATTTAGATCCAGTTACTGCAATAGAAGTTATGAATGTATTTGATGATTTAAATAGGGATTGAAAAACTGTTATTTTAGCGACACATGATAAAAATATTGTTGATACTTTTAGAAAGAGAGTTATAGCTTTTAAAGATAAAGAAGTAATTTCAGATACACAAAATGGTATCTACAATTTAAACTAAGATTTATTTATTATTTGGTAAAAGAAATTTATGATAGAACAAGATATGATAGATGCATTTAAAAATGCTCAAAAACAGATTAAAACAGCATGTGACTTATATGATGAATGTAGGCTAAACAGTAATAATTATGAAATAATATCTAATCCTAAAAGGATAATAGAAGTAAATATTCCTGTGAAAATGGATGATGGAAGCATAAAGACTTTTGTATGATTTAGAAGTCAGCATAACGATAGTAGAGGTCCATTTAAGGGGTGAATTAGATTTCATCCAGATGTAAATAAGTCAGAAGTTAAAGCTCTTAGTATGTGGATGACTTTTAAATGTGCAGTAATTGATATTCCTTTATGATGATGAAAATGATGAATTATTGTTAATCCTAAAGAACTATCTTCTTGAGAACTTGAAAGATTATCAAGGTGATATGTTAGAGCTTTGTATAAATATATATGACCAGAAACTGATATTCCAGCACCTGATGTTAATACTAACCCTCAAGTAATGGCATGGATGATGGATGAATATTCTACTCTTGTATGAAAATATTCTCCATGAAGTTTTACTTGAAAACCTTTAACTTCTTGAGGTTCTAAATGAAGAGGTTCAGCAACTGCTCAAGGTTGAGTTTATGTTTTACAAAAAATTCTTGAATTAAACAATATAGAATTAAAATGAAAAAAAATAGTAATTCAATGAGCAGGTAATGCATGATTAACTGTAGCATCATTAATCAAAGAGTTGTGATGAATAATAGTTTGAATATCAGATTCTAAATGATGAATTTGTAATTACTCTTGATTAAATATTGAAGAAATAAATAAATTAAAATCTTTAAGAAAATCAGTAACAGAATATAAAGATGCTAAACAAATCTGATGAGAAGAAATTTTAGAACTGGATGTTGATATTTTAATTCCTGCAGCATTAGAAAATCAAATCACAATAAATAATGCAAAAAATATAAAAGCTAATGTTATATTAGAACTAGCAAATTGACCTATAACTCCAGATGCTGATGTTATTTTAGATGAGAAATGAATTATAGTTATACCTGATATATTAGCAAATGCGGGTTGAGTAATGGTAAGTTATTTTGAACAAGTACAAAATGATATGTCTTATTATTGGGAAGAAAAAGAAGTTGATGAAAAATTGCACAAAAAAATCACATTATCTGCAGAAAATGTTTTTAATACTTCAAAAAAATATAATACTAACCTAAGGTCATCTGCTTATATAGTAGCTATAAAAAGAGTGTTAGATGCCATGAGAGATAGATGAGAAGTTTAAAAAGACCAAAAAAAAGAATTAGAGTTTAGACTCTAATTCTTTTTTTTGGTTCATTTCTGGGAGTTATATTTGGTTGAGGAACTGGATTTGCAAATAATGGGTTAGTATTTCAAGAAGATATTTGTTTTTTTATTTCTTCTTTTTCTCATTCTGAGAAATTACTAAGCATTTTCTCTAAATCATCTTCATTTATCTCAAGGTTTCAATTATCAATATTTATACTATCAACTACAGTTTGCATATTTATTGAGAAAATAGCTTTTGTGGTTTTATACTCAATTTCATATATTAAATCACTAAACTTTTCAAAAGCTTTTTCTTTATATACAACTAATGGATTTTTTTGGGCATATCATTCAAAAGCCACATCTTCTTTTAACCTAGTCATAGCATCAATATGTCTCATCCATAGTTCATCTATAGATTGCAAAACTATTTTTCTTTCTAATTCATAAAATTCTTCTTCAGATGAAACTAGCTTTTTTATTTTCTCAATTTCTTCAATTGCAATTTTATTTATGTAATCAGCAAGAACATTAGCATCAGTGCTTCAATTTACATCATCGTTTTCAATTCTATCATCTATTAACTCTATCCCTAAAAACTCATTAATTTTCTTAATTAAATTACTTTTATTTTCTTCGTCAAAATTAGCTATAATAAGTTTTGATATTTGACTTTGAATCATATTCATAACATCTTCGTCTATATTCTTACTATCTAGTACTTTATTCCTTCTGCTATATATTATAGTTCTGTGTTTGTTTATAACATCATCATATTCTAATGTATTTTTTCTGATATCAAAATTGTATCACTCTACTTGTTTTTGGACCGAGATTATTCTTTTTGTTAACATAGAATTTTGAGTGATTGGTTCATCATCGGGCAAACTTGAAAACATGGGAGAATTAAATATTGAAAATAATTTTTCTCCTCAGAATCTCCTCATTATTTCGTCATTTGGACTGATTAAAAACTGAGTCATTCATTTATCTCATTGTCTACCAGCTCTTCATCTTAATTGATTATCTATTCTTCTAGTTTCGTGTTTTTCAGTTCAAAGTATAATAAGTCATCATAATTCTTTAACTCACTCTCCTAGTTTTATATCTGTTCATCTTCAAGCCATATTTGTTGCTATTGTTATAGCTCATTTCTGTCAAGCATTAGCAATAATTTCAGCTTCACTTTCATGATGTTTAGCATTTAGTACACTATGTTTTATTCACTCAGCGCTTAGTCTATTACTTAAGTACTCAGATTTTTCAACAGATACAGTTCAAACCAAGATAGGTTGTCCAGTTTTTGATAATTCTTTTATTAAATTAACTACATAATCAAATTTACCTTTTTCATTTTTAAAAAGCAAATCTGTTTTATCTTCTCTAACTATAGGTTTATTTGTAGGTATTACAAGAGTTTCAAGACCATAAACCTTATAAAATTCCTCTTCTTCAGTTTTAGCAGTTCATGTCATTCAAGAAAGCTTCCAATACATTCTGAAATAATTTTGAAATGTAATAGATGCTAAAGTTTTACTTTCTTGTTGTATTTTTACTTTTTCTTTGGCTTCAAGAGCTTGATGAAGTCAATCACTATATCTTCTTCATGCTAATACTCTTCAATTATGTTCATCAATAATCATTACTTGCTCATCTTTAACTAGATAATCTCTATCTTTTATATATACAGCCATTGCCTTTAAAGCATTTTCAATATGATGAAGATCATTGTAATGACTTGAAACATATATATTTTCTATATGAAGTAACTCTTCAATTTTTTTTATTCAAGCCTCTGTTAAAGTAGCAGTTTTTCATTTCTCATCAATTTTGTAATCTTGATTGTTTTCTAAATTTTTAGCTAGTGTGGCAAATTTGCTATATTTACTAGTTGATTCTCAACTTGAGGTAGAAATAATTAAAGGAGTTCTAGCTTCATCTATTAATATTGAGTCAACTTCATCAATTATCGCGAAAAACATAGATGATTGAACTTTATATTCTTTTTTAGGAACCATATTATCTCTAAGATAGTCAAAACCTAATTCATTATTTGTTGCATATATTATATCGGAACTATAAGATTCTTTTTTCTCTTCTGGACTCATTGAATTTGTAATAACTCATGTAGTTAGTCCTAAAGCATCATAAAGAACTCACATTTCATTTGCATCTCTCACAGCTAAATAATCATTAACAGTAACTATATGAACACTATTTCAAGTCAATGCATTTAGATATGCTGGCATAGTTGCAACAAGAGTCTTTCATTCTCATGTTTTCATTTCAGCTATAGCTCATGAGTTTATTGCTAATCATCAAATAAGTTGCACATCGTAAGGAACCATATTCCATGTAAAACTTCTTCCATCTTTTAAAGTAAATTGTTTGTTTAATATCAAATTAGCAGTTTTTTTAACCAAAGCAAAAGCTTCAAGTTTTATGCTATCTAATATTTCTTTTATTCTTTTACTATCAATTTCATTTTTAAAATCCAAATTTTCAAATAATTTTCTGAATTCATTTGTTTTATTTTTAACATCTTCCAAAGTATAATCTTTAAAAGAATTTTCAAGTTCATTTATTTTGCTTATCTCTTTTTCTATTTCTCTAACTTTTTTTTCACTTGGGTCTCAGAAAATAGACTTAATTATTTCATCAAACATTATTTTTTCGCTTAGTTATAAAATATTTTACCTGATTATATATAAAAAGTTTTATTTTCAAAAAGTGTTTTTGTAATTTTGTATGTTTTATATATAATTAGTTACAAACTATACAATAACTATATGTAAATGATATCTCTTTTAAAATGAAATATTAAAGATTTAGAAGTTTCTTCTCTTACTATATTAACTTCATCTTGAGTATGATATGAAGTTTTGATAAATGAACTTATATACTCAAAACTTATTTTAAAAAAAGATTTAGAAACTGAAATTTATATTTACCATCATAAAACTGAAAATAGTGAAAATCTATTTTGATTTTTAGAAATATGAGAAAAAAAAGTTTTTAAAGAACTTATAAAAATTTCATGAGTTTGATGAAAAGTTGCAATGCAAATAATATGAATTTGAATTACTAGACTTTTAGATGCAATTTCATCTGAGGATAATAAAACTATAGAGTGAATAAAATGAATAGGGAAGAAATCAGCTGAGAAAATAATTCTCGAGCTAAAAGACAAAGATTTTTGAATAAGTTTTGAGAAATCAGAAGAAGTTAAAAAAACAAAAATTGATACTGATTTAAAGAAATTAGTATTAGAGTCTCTAACAAATATGTGATATGATATAAAATCGGTTGAAGCTATACTTTCTACTTCACCCGAAGAACTTGATTCAGTTGATAAATTAATCCCATATATTATTAAAAATATTTAGGAATTAAAACAAAAAAATAGGAATGATTTTTTATTTTCATTCCTATTTTTTAAGAAAAAGTTTCATTTAATTTTTTTTGTTTTACTAGTTACATATACCACTAGAAGGTTTTCAATTTATAAATATAGCCTCTGTTGCATTAGAAGGATTACTATTACTATGTGTACATGTTCATTTTTTAGCAGCAGCACTAAGAGAACCTGAAAAAGCAGAAATTATAGTGTCTTTGTCTATTCAAAGCTCCATAGTAACATCACTATTTCATCAGTCAACAGTATTTTTGGCTTTTTTTGTAACATTTGAACTATTTTCAAATGCAGTAGATAATTCAAAAGCTCACATTGTTACTCAAGAAGTAGCGTCTTGTGCTCTGTAAGAATATCAACAATTAATACTAGTACCTCATCCACCATCATTACATTCTTCTCATGTTTTAGGGTCTCCTGGTATATCTTCTAGATAGTCTGTAATATCTGTGTTTCAAGCAGAACCACTTAAAAACTCATTAGCAGCCGGATAAGAAGAATTATCTTGATATACTTGTTCAACTCATCATTGTAAAACTTTTAAGTCAGTGATTCTAGTTGAGTCTCTAGCTTTTTCAATTTGAGCAGTAAAAACAGATATACCACCAGTTGCAAGAATACCTATAATAGTTATTACTACAAGCAATTCTATAAGTGTAAAACCACTTTTTATATTTTTATTCATATTTTTTATTATTTTATTAAAATAAATAATACCCTGCATTATATTTTTTTTCATTTGCATTGTCAAAGATTTTGCTTTTTTTTATTAGCTTTTTTTAAAATTTATGTTATTAATAAAAAAATAAAAAAATTTGCACTAAAAATAAAATATAATATAATTGTCTTATAATATTATTGAACTTGTTTTTTGAAAATGAGAGTTTGACTTATGAGTTCAGATTCTCATTTTGTTATTTAATTATT
>PDTW01000024.1 GCA_002749055.1 Candidatus Altimarinota bacterium
AAATATTATTTTCGGATTCTTTAACATAATCTTTGCTATTGCTAGTCTTTGTTTTTGTCCTCAACTAAGTCTTATTCACCTTTCTCAAATCTCTGTTTCAAAAGATTTTGATAAATCATAGATAAAATCACATTTTGATAGTTTTACGACTTCTTCTAAATATTTCTTACTCGGTTTTTCTTTTAAACTATAAACTAAATTATCATAAATACTTCCATCAAAAACGTTTGGTTCTTGTGTTAAATATCAAATATCTTTATAATAATTATTCCCCTGGTCTTTCAAGATATATTAACCTATGATTAACTATACTATTAATATTTTTTCTCAATTCATCTACTACAGGTGGCCAATCTGATAATGTAGGGATTATTTTATCAATAGTTTCTTTTACTTTTGTTACAATAGATTTTGCCTCAACTCAACTCATAGTCTCTAAATTATCTAATCTATCTATTCATTTCACAGGTAAAACTATATTTCTAACATAATCTTTTTGCCTTTTATTAAGATTTCACATTTCAAGCTCTTCATACCTTCATTCTTCTAATAATTGTAATTTATAAAAATAATCTTCATTTCTTCTTTTTTTACATATATTTTTATTTTCTTCAAAATCATTAATTAAGTTTTTACATTTCAAATCATCTGACTTTTTTATTTCTTTAGCTTTTAAAGTAAGATTTAATTCATCATCTACAAATCACAATTTTTTTAAATAAATAATTTTCTCATAATCTTCATAATTACCTACATAATCAAACCAAAAATTTTTACTTAATAATCCAACTGAGATTGCTACAATACTTCAAAAAGACCTTTCTATTTCGTCTTGATCAAAAAAAGAGTCTTCAATTATATCATGCAAAAGAGAAACAACAATTATCTCACGTAATAATTCTTTTTCTATTTTACTTCAAAGAATATTTACCAACTTAATCGCAACTCTTATTGGGTGTGATATATATTCTTCTCAAGATTTTCTTTTTTGTCATTCATGTCATTTCTCCGCAATATTTAATGCTTTATTTATAAGACTAATATCATAATCTTCTCAAAATAAATCATTTATTTTCTCTAATAAAATTAACTTTTGCGTATCTAAATATGAAAATTCTATAAGATATTCCATTTATTTTTTAAATAAAAAATAAAAGTATTTATAAGCTATACAAATATACATGTGGAAATATTAAAGTCAAATATATATCAAATGACAAAACAAAATATAAGAAAATAAACTTGACTATAAATTTAAAAAACAACAAAAAAGCTTAAATACAAGTAAAATAGTCTATAAACTTTTTATTTTTAAAATTTGTCTTTACAAAAAAAATTCTTTTTATATTATGTTAATATAAACTGATATATTCTATATAATTAAATCAAGAAGTGGATCTTAATTTTCTAATTATAAAAGATGAATGAAATAATAAAGTGAAAAGTAGTCCACTGAAACAATATTTCAGGTAAATTATGATTTAGAACTGTAAATATAGATTTAAAAAAATGAGAAATAGAAGATTGAGTATACAAAATAAATATAAAAATTAAAAGTAAAATATACCACTGAATATGAACATATTTAGAAAGAAATGAGACATTTGAGTCTCATATATTTGATTTTAATAAAAACATATATTGAAGTTTTGTAGAAATAGTTTTATTAAAGAAAATTAGAAATAATAAAAAATTTGATAATAAAGAATCTTTAATAAAACAAATAAAAAAAGATATAAAAGAAGTAAAAAAAGACAAAAACTATGTAGTTACATTCTGAACCTTTGATATTCTTCATCCTTGACATAATTATTACTTAAATACTGCAAAATTCTACTCTGACAAACTAGTAACTATAGTTGCAACAGATAACAATGTAAAAAAGTTTAAATGACATTTTCCTATAAATAATAGCTCTACTAGACTAGAAAATCTAAAAAAATTAAAAATTGCCGATATAACTATGGTTTGAGAAGAAAAGTCTCCAATGAAGATTATAGAATTGTATAACCCTTCTATAATATGTTTATGATATGACCAAATATGATTTACTAGTACATTAGAGAAATATATCAGTGAGAATAAACTTAACACAAGTATAATAAGAATTCCCCCTTTCAAAGAAGATATATTTAAATCATCAATAATAAAAGAAAAGATGGTTGAAGTAAAATCACTTTAATAAAAAGCTAATTAACTCTAAAATAAAAAAGTAGAATATTCTACTTTTTTATTTTATCTTAAATAAAACCTTATTTCAATGATTTATATATCTTGAAAGAATTTTAAATATATCTTGATCTGTTTTTATAAGTTTCTTTAACTTAGCATTATTAATATAATTGTATAAATTAAGCAAAAATGGATAGCTTTTCTCATTTATATTCTTATTTTTTATTAGATTAAATATAAAACTATAACATTTAATCATTTTTTCTTTCCTACCAACCTCAATATTGTTTGGATAAAAACTGTCATAATTAACTCATGCTAAAGTCAAATAATTCTGTAAATCTATTTCTGATTTATTTGATTTATCATAATATTCCAAAGCCACTCTAAGACAGGCACTATTTGTACTAACTAACTCTATTTTATCAGAAGTAAAAGTTTTTAATACTTTCTCATATCTTTTAGTCAAATAATGATTTTTATCTTTATCAATTGTTGCTGCATTTAAATCAACCAAAAAATATTTTAATCAAAGTTTTTTAATCCTATCAAATACTTTATCATAATCATCATCGTAAATATAATTATCAAACTTTGTTATTAAATTATCATTTAAAAATCTAGAATTACTATTTATTGTAAAATACTTTATAAATGTACCTATTCTATATATTTTTGCATCACTTATATATTCTTTCTCAGGTTTCAAAATTCAAGAAAAGATTGCTCTCCTAGAGTTTATAGCCATAGCTTTATAGTTAGAAGGAACATCTTTTGAGTAAATTATGTTAGCTAAAGTTAACAAAACTACATCAATATCAGGATTAGTTAAATTTGGAAATTTTTGAATTAATTGCTTTGAAATGTTTGATTTAATAAATTCACTTCTTTTTTCAGGAAGAATATTCAATTCAAATAATAATTTTGAATAACCTGAATGTTGAAGAAAAACATCTTCATCAGAAGTAGTTTTAGAAGTCTTAAAATCCAAATACCAAGCATTTTTTAAGTTATTAAAACCATGAGGAAAGGTCGAAAAGAAAAAATGAAAACAAATAATTGAGAAAACTGCCAAAGATCAAAATATTTTTACATTTATCTCTTTTTCAGAAGTCTTATTATCATAATTACTGAGATAATATATTCATATTGCTATCATTAATAAAAATCAAAAATACATCATTATTCAATACCAAACAATTCAAAATGCTGATATTGTCCATAAAAATGTATAAAAAATAGTAAAAATTAAATTTATTTTAAAAATCTTTATATTCTTAACTCACTTTACTAATAAATATCTAAAAACTAAAAAGATTAATAAACTAAACAATATAAATATATATCCAAATGGTAGTTTTATGTTTGCCATTGCTTTTGTAAAAACTTCTAAAACTCATGGAATAGATAAACAAAGCACCAAAAATAATATAGGTATAATTAAAACATAGGGGAAATAATTTCTTCTGTATGGCAAAAATAATAATATAGTAGGCAATAATGCTAAAAACAAGAAAGTTATATCTGTGAACTCACCTCCTTGATTTTTTTGCATTGTAAGATTCCAAGGAAGTTTTATATAGTTGTTTATTCACTTTTCATATCCAAAATACCTTCAAAAATCTTCATTACTTGTTACTCCAGAAGAACTTACTGAAGAGGATATAATGCTACTATTTAACTTAGATAACTCTTCTTCATTATATATTTTACTATAATCTTCTTTAAAACCATTAGTTTGTCAAGATAATATTTTTGAAATAGAAATAGTATCTGATTGAGCTAAATTTTTTCATATCCATGGAATCAAAAAAACAGATAATCATAACAATATAACTCACAATTTTATAAAAAGAATTTTAAATCTTTTTTTATACTTAACTTTACTATAAACAAGTAACATTATTCATATCAAAAATCATATTATTAAAAATGTTTTTCTAAATACTAGGTCATCAGGAATAGATATATTCATATACCTCCAAAGATTTGCTCAAGTAAAGATAGAAAAGTAAATTGATAAATATCACAAAAATCAAGCAACTCATAATCTTACAAAAAATAATACTCAAATTATTCATGATATTAACATAAGACTTGTAAACTTTATAGAAAAAGCCAATCAAAATATAAATCAAATAACAAATAAGTAAAAAAGTCTTTTATTATCTAACTTCTCTTTTTCTTCTTTATCTCTAAAATATGATTTATATAAATAATAAAACATATATATAGCTATAAGACTTACAAAAAACAAACCAGGATCAAGCTTCATATCTTTGGCTTGCTGAAAAATAACCATTGGCATACTTATAAATATTGTAGAAACTAGAAGTGGTACATTTATAATAGTATCCTCTTTAACTTTTTCTCATTCATTATTTAAAAGAAGGTCTTTCACTACCAATATCAAAACTATAAAACTCATAAAACCACCCAAAACATTCAGAAAAAATGCTTGAACAGGCGAATTAAACATAAATCATATACCTGTAAAAGTTTGCCAAGAAAACATTCATCACAAAATATCCAAGCTTCAAGATGATGCCAACATTTTTGGATAATTCATATATACTCATAAATCATCCCATCATATTGGAAAAGGTCTTACAATATTAATTAAATTAATAGATAAAATAAAAGTAGAAACAATAAATAAAAATTCTGAACTAATTAACTTTAAAGAAAAAATTTCTAATAATTTATTAGAAGAAAAATCATGATTTTTAAATTCTACTTTATAGTTGAAAAAAAAGTAAAAGAAATTTATAAATTCTTTAAATCATATAACTAAAAACAATATAAGTATAAAAAATACAGCATACAAATTATAAAATCATAAAACTCAAAAACTTGCTAATAAAAACAAAAATAAAGAAAATCATACTCATAATGAAGACAAATATCTAAATACTGGACTTTCATTATCAAAGTTTTTAACTAATCAAAGCAATTTATATCAGAAACTAGCTGTAATTATTATTATAGATATAGGCAAAACACTATAAGATATTATTTTGAAAAACAATATAAAAGCACCTGATAAACTTTGATTGTATATTGAAAATAAAATAGTAGATAATATAAATAGATGAAGTAAAAAAAACAAAAACAAAGAAAATGGACTAAAACGAACCCTTGTTTTAGATAATTTTATAGTAAAAAATTTATAAACTCAATATATTAATAATAATACCAAAACATATGGAAGATATCAATCAAAATTTTCTATATGTACAGGAAAAACATAATAATAATAGTAGATTATTACAAAAGAAAAAACTATCAAAATTAATAGTTTAGCTAAATAATTAGACATATTTTTTTATTATTAAGTATTATTATTATTTTTCATAATAATTATATTACAATTAATTTCCAATTTTTTAATCAAAAATCTTCAAAAATTCCTTTTTAAAAATTTTTTTATCAAACTTCTTAGAATAATTTCTTATTTTCTCATAATCAAAACTCATAAAGTCAAACTTTTCTATAGCTTTGTTCAAACTATTAGAAGTTTGATTCTCAAAAAAGATTCCCGTTTCTCAATCTATTACTGTTTCTAATGCTCATCACTTTCAATATGCAATCACAGGTGTTCAAGATGCCATTGCAAAAATAGGGACAAGTCAAAAATCCTCTTCAGGAGGAAAAATAAATGCTTTGGCATGACTATGAAGCTTATTTATATCTTTTTCAGATATATTTGTATACCATAATATATTATTATTTGATTTTTTTATTAACTTTTTACAAAGATTATTTTTTGTATTTGTAGCAATTACCAATCTTCTACCATTTTTATTAAATGCATCAACCAGTAAATCAAATTTTTTATAAGGCACACACCTTCCAGTATAAAAGTAATATTCTTTCTTTTCTTTACTAAAAGGAACTTTATCTATATCCAAGCATGGATAAATAACCTTTGAGTCTCTTTTATAATATTTTTTTATTCTTTTTTTTGTATTTTTTGAATTAGAAATAAAAATATCTGGTCTTTTTGAAGCACAAAAATCCCATTCTCTCAAGAAGTGGACAATTTTTGGCATAAAAAACCTTCATAAAAAATTAAGAAATCAAAATTCCATCATACTTAAATACTCATGATAGTGACTCCAAAAATACCTAGTTGGAGTATGACAATAACATACATGAAAAGTCTCTGGTTTTGTTATAACTCATTTACTTTCAGCTGAAGATAAAGAAATAACTATATCATAACTACTAAAATCAAAACTCTCAAAAGCTAGAGGTCTAAAAAAAAGAGCTAACTTATGAGATTTATTTAAAATAGGAATTTTTTGGATAAAACTAGTTTTTATATTTCTTCATTCAAAAATAGGATTTTTTTGTTGCCAAAAAACAGAACAATAAATATCGGCATTAGGAAAAATTTCCATAAGCTGTTCCAAAACTATTTCAGCTCATCCCCAATCTTTTATCCAATCACTAACTATTGCTATTTTTTTATTTTTCAATTCTTTTATATTAAAAAAATATATAACAACATTATATTATCTAAATCAAATTCTTTGACAATATTATTTTATAAAATAATATATTTAAAGAACATCTGAAAATAACATTAAATAATAATTTATGAGAATTCTTGCTTTTGAAACAAGTTGTGATGACACTAGTATAGCGATATTTGAAAATGAAAAATTAATAGCAATGGAAACCGCTAGTCAAATAAAAATACATAATATAACTTGATGAGTTGTACCAGAAGTTGCTGCTAGAGAACACGCAAACTCAATTTTTTGAGTACTAAATAATGTTTTAAAAAAAGCAGAAAAGAGCTTAGAAGAAATAGATTATATATGAGTTACTACAAATCCATGATTACTACCCTCTCTTTTGACTTGAATAACAGTAGCAAATTCAATATCTACTATTTTAAAAATTCCTATAATAAAAATAAATCATATAGAATCTCATATATTTGCAAATTATTTGGAAAGAAGTGAAAATGATATTAAATTCCCAAGTATTTGTTTAACTGTGTCTTGATGACATAATGAAATTTATCTCTTAAAAAATATGTGGGACTTTGAACTAATATGACAAACAGATGATGATTCAGCATGAGAAGCATTTGACAAAGTAGCAAAGATGATGTGACTTTGATACCCTTGATGACCAATTATATCAAAATTAGCAAAAAAATATAAAGAAAAAAACAAAGAAAAAGAAATTTTTGAAAACGATATGGAAAACAAACCTCTATTTCCAAGAGTCTGGCTTATAAAAAAAGAATCTAACTTTAGTTTTTCTTGACTAAAAAGTGCCGTAAAAAGAGAAATTGATAAAAGATGAAAATTAAATGAAAACGACAAAGAAGAAATTTCTTTTGAATTTGAAAATGCCGTATGTGAAGTCTTGTCATACAAATTAGTAAATTCTGCAAAAAAAAGAAACATAAACACAATTTTGTTAGCTTGATGAGTAAGTTCTAATGAAAAGTTAAAAAAAATGATAGAAATACATGCAAAAAAAGAAAAACTAAACTTCATATACCCAGTAAAACCTATTTATTCAACTGATAATGCAGCAATGGTATGAATAAACACTTTTTATAAAATAAAATATAATAAATACAAAAAAAATACTTTCTTATTAAAAATATAAATAACCTTATAGTCAAAGCCAAAATATATGCTTTTTTTTAGAAGTATGCTAATATAGATTAAGACTTAATATATTACTTTTGAAAAAAATGTTTGATCCAACAAAAATAAAAATAGATCTTGAAAATCAAGATAAAAATAATAATGAAAGTAAAGAAATGAAAACTAAAAAAACTGAAAATCTAGAAGATATAGATGTGTTAAATAAAGATTTAACAACAAAAAAAGAAGAAAATCAAAAAGAAGTTTTTAATGAAGATCCAAAAGAAATCATAAAAGAAGATACTGTAAAAGAAGAAGTAACAGAGGAAAAAACAAGTAATAATGAAGAAGAAAATCTAGAAAACGTTTTATGAAAAACAAATAACAATAAAGAGGAAAAGAATAAATTTAGTGAGTATTGAGATTTATGAGCAGACTTAAGTGCTAATACAGAAAAAAAAGAAGAAAAAGAAAGAAAAAAAGAAGTAATATTTGATTTAAACATTTCTGAAATCCAAGATTTATTTTATATTGCAACGAATAAACAATATAATTATATTTTAATTGAACCAGACTGGGATAAAATCAAAATATCTTTTAAAAAAGATAAGGTATTAAAAGAAACAATATATATAAAATACCCTGTTTATTCAAAAATATTATTGAAAGCAAAGAGTTTAGCGAAATTAGATATTGAATGAACAGAGGATGAACAACAATGAAAATGAAAAGTTAGAATTAACACAAATGATTTCAAAATTTATGTAAAAACAGTTCCTACATGAAATTGAGAAAAATTATTTATGAAACTAGAAGAAATAGAAATAAATTTAAATAAGAAAGTACATAAAAAAGTCTCAGTTATGCAAATTTTTTGATTCTTATGAGCACTTTTTTTCGTATCACTAATAATTTGATGAAGTTTCCTTGCATTTGTAGTACTTAATGCAAAAACACCACAAGATGTTTTATTTTTTGAAAACCTATGAATAAATCTTAATGATGTAAATACATTTGTATGAAAAATGGTTACAATAATTTTCTCGTTAGTTTTATTTATAGAAACTATTTTCCTGATAATTTTTCTCTTTAAATTTATACTTACTAAAAAAAGTTATAAAAAGAAAAAAATATATTATGCTATAATTTCAGTTCTTACATTAATATTTACATTTATAAGTTGAACTGCTTGGCTAGTTATTCATAAGAAGATAAGTAACTTACCAAATTGGATAGAATTATCAAGATGAAATGTACAAATACTAGATAATTCAAAATTAAAAAGTGAGAATTTTGATATTGATAGCTCCACTATAAAAGATACAAGCAATCTTATATGACCTATTACAATCAAATATGATTTAAAAAATTATAAAAGAAGTGAAGAATCCAAATGATTTAAAATCAAAAAATATATTTGGGCTTTTTGAGATGAAAAAATAATAGAAAGAATTGAACCAACAATTATACACGAATTTAATGAAAAATGAAGTTACGAAGTAAAGCTAACGGTTGAAGAAATTGACTTAACCTGAAAAATTATAACAAAAGAAATAAAAGATATTCCTGCTATAAATATTTCATACATAGTTGATATAAAAGAAGAAAAATTAAATAACTGATGAAAAACTATAAAATTTGATGCAACTGATGTAAGTCAATTATGAAATATTGAATGGTATTATGGAGATGATTTAAAACCTGTATGGAAATGAAATACATTTGACCCTTGAAAACCAATATTTGATGAAACTCTCGTTTGAATGAAAATAACCAATTCTGCAAAAAAAGATAATATATTAGATAAAATATTTATTATTGGTTGAGAAAATAAGAACTCAATTAAATGAACAATTGTTTCTAAACAATCCATATTAAATGACTTAGAATACGAAATAAAAGTAAAAGAACCTGAAAATGATTTTTGAGATGGTTTTATAAGTGAATTCAAATGGATAATAGAAGACAAAGAGATAATAAACAAAGGTGACATAGAAAAACCTGAAGAATCATCTAAAATCAACTATACATTTAAAAAATACTGAAAACATAACATTAGTGTAATACTAAAAGATTCTTCATGAAAAGTAAAAAAATTAGATGCAGTTATTGATATTCCAAGAAAACTAAAACTAACTAAATGAATTAGTATATATAATGAAGGAGAATTACTAAAAGATGTAAAATACAATCCAAAAAATAAAGAATATTTTATTAATAGACTTCCTGTTCCTACTGAATTAACCCTTGACTCTAGACTAGTAACTTCCGACAATATTCTATATACCCTAAAAAATGTAACTTGGGATATAAATTCTGATTGAAATATTGACGGAAAAAGAAAAGTATTTAAATACCCTGTTGATGTTGAATGAAATCATAGCTTAAAAATAAATTATACATTTGCTCACAAAAAAATTAAATGAGAAGAAATAAAACTCAGCGAAGTTTTGTATACTGAGTGAATTAAAAAAGAAGCATTGTTATACTTAAATATTGAAAAAGATAGTAACTATGCACCTATAATTGTCAGGTTTGATGCTTCTCAAAGTCAAGTTAAAAATCAAAATATAGTAAAATTTATATGGGATTACTGAGATTCAACCCCTATAGAAGAAAGATGAGCAATAAATCCTTGACATAGGTATACAAAAGCTTGAAATTATGAAGTGAAACTAACTGTTGTTACTGAAGAATGAAATTCATATACAATTAAAAAGAAACTAATTCTAAATCCAAAACCACAAAGTGCCAGAATAAATGTAAGTATGAAAAAAGCCCCTGTTGGTCAAGGAATTGAATTCTCTTCTGCAAAATCTGAGTGACAAATAGAATCATATCATTGGACCTTTTGAGACTGAAAAAGCTCATTTGAAGCCAACCCTTCTCATACTTATACAAAGAAATGAAAGTACAAGGCCAGATTAAAAGTAGATTTTTCAAATAATAATCAATTAACAGATGTTGTCGAAATAGAAATTTATTAGCAATTAATATTTGACATTTAAAATCATATATTGTATTATATAATTAATATAATAATTTAGATTAAAATATGAGTGGAATAAATAAAATAAATCTAAAAGCTCTGAAGGAAAATTACATGAAAAAACCTGAAGAGAAGAAAAAGGAAGATGATGAAACAAAAGAAATTCCTTCTCAAGAAGTCTGAATTGAAAATGTTTCAGAAGTTTTATGATGAGAAGAAAATAAAGAGTCTAAACTATGATTAGAAAAAAAATCAGAAACTTTATCGTGAGAAAAAAACTGAGAAAAGGTAAATAATGAATGAGAAAAAATAAATAATGAAAAAGAACTTTTCTCAAAATATGAATCATTTTTTAAAAGAGAAAGTAATAAAATAAAAGACAAACTTGTAAAAAAAGAGGAAAATACTTGAAGCTCAAAAGCTAAAAAATATGTAATAAATCTTTTGGCATGAGTTGCTTTGTTACAATTGATAATAATTCCTTGATATTTTGTATATTCTTGATGAAATCTTGATTCTATAAAAGCAAGCATATTTAACTCAAAAGAAAATAATGATAATTCTAACAAAGATAATAATGTTAAAAATAACAATAAAAATGAAGACAATAATGGAATAGTTGAAGAAAAAGAAAATAAAGAAGAAAAACAAAAAAACGATGATGAGAATAAAGAGGAAAAAGAAAATAGTAATGAAGAAAATAAAGAAGAAAAAATAATAAAAGAAAAAGAAGAGATTAATATATGATGATATATATTTAGTGTAGATATTGAAAAAAATTCTTCATGAATAAAAACTTACATATACAATTCAAAAGTATTTAAAAACAAATATGAATTAAAAAAAGAGTTAAAAAAAGAGTTAAAAGAATTAAAAAGAAAAAAGTTAATAGAACTTCTTTTAAAAGAGAAAAAAATAAAAAAAGAAACTAATAAAAAATAGAGAATTAATTAAAAAAGATAGATTAAAAATAGTCTATCTTTTTTAATTAAAAATAACTATTTTAATATGTAAAGTTATTAATATTTATTTATAAATAAAAATATGTTAATATCTATATGGTATATAATAACAATTCTGTTAAAATGGAAAAGAATCCGGTAAAAATAGTTGATGAAATGGAACTAAAAAAAGATTTGTGAGATGTAGTTCAATACATTGATTGAGTTTTTTTAAAAGCCATTCAAATGAAAGCCTCAGATATACATGTAGAACCAACTGAAAATTATTTATTAATAAGGTTTAGAGTAGACTGAGATTTTCATATTTTAGACAAAATAAGTAACGAAAATGTATCAGCTATTATAACTAGACTTAAAGTACTAGCTAGAGTAAAAATAGATGAAAATAAAAAGCCTCAAGACTGAAAGCTTATTTATTACTATGAAAAAGAAAACAAAGATATTGATATTCGTTTTTCTACACTACCTACAGCATTTTGAGAAAAAGTGGTTATGAGAATACTTAAACCAGACGATTCTCTTACAAATATTGAAGCCTTGTGATTAATTGATGTTAATCTAGAAAAAGTAAAAGAAGCACTAAAAAGTACTTATTGAATAATGCTTGTAGCATGACCTACATGATCTTGAAAATCTACAACTCTATTTTGAGTACTAAAAAACTTTAATCCTCTGAATTATAATATATCAACTCTAGAAGATCCTATTGAGTATGCAATTGAATATGTAAATCAATCTCAAATTAAACCAGAAATTGACTATACATTTGCATCATGACTTAGATCACTTGTTAGACAAGACCCTGATATAATAATGGTATGAGAAATAAGAGATAAAGAGACCGCTACCCTTGCCGTAGAAGCAGCTCTTACATGACACTTGGTATTGTCTACTATACATACGAATTCAGCTGCCTGAACAATACAAAGACTTATAAATATGGGAGTTGAACCATTTTTGTTGGCAAGTGCCATGAAAATGGTAATATCTCAAAGACTTTGAAAAAGAATATGTAAAGATTGTAAAGCTGTTGAAGAAATAAGTGAGGTAAAAAGAAAAAAAATAAAAGAATTATTATCAAATCTAATGTCATCTGAAGATATTGATGAAATAGTATTCTATAAATGAAAATGATGTGAAAAATGTTGATGAAAATGATATAAATGAAGAATAGGTATACATGAAGTATTAATAGTATGACAATTTATGGAAGATTTAATTCTTGAAAAAGAAAGTGCAAATAAAATTAAAGAAGAAGCAATAAAACACTGAATGATAACAATTGTACAAGATTGACTATTAAAAGCAGCAATGTGAGAAACAACAGTTGAAGAAGCACTAAAATTAATTTAATTATATCTAATATAAAAAAATGTTTGATTTTTGAAAAAAAGATAAAAAGAAAAATGATTCTTTAATAAAAGAAGAAACAAAAATTGATGAGAACTCTTCAATTACAAAAGAAAGCAAAGCCAATGAAGAGTTAGGATATTCAAATCCGAATATCCTAGAAAAAGAAGTTAATGAAGACTCAAAGAATTCAGGTCTAGATAATCCAATGAAAGAAGAAAATAGTGATATAAAAGATTTAAATCTAGATACTCCAATAAAAGAAGAAAATAGTGGTAAAAAGAAACTAAACCTAAGTTCACTAAAAAAAGAAAAAGAAGAAAATCTCAAAAGTGAACTTTCTGAAGGAATTAAACAAGATAATTGAGATATTGAAAAAATTAATGATTTTAAAGAAGTAAAAAAAGAAATTGAAAATCCAGAAAATGAAGTTTCTGATGAATTAAAAGATGAAATGAAAAAGGAAACTAAAGAAGAACAAATTAAGAAAGAAAAGTCAGATAAAAAGAAAAAGAAAAAAATAATATTAGAAAACATAACTTCATACAAAGAAGCTATGAAAGCTATAGATTTTTTTGAGGCAACAGAAGAATGGGAAAAAGCTTATAAAGCTATAGAAGAAGTTAAAATAAAAGAAAAAGAAGCATTTGATGAAATTATTAAATGACTAGAATGAGATGAGAATATTGATAGTAAAGAATGATTAAAACAAACAAAAATATTTGAAGAAAGAATAAATAAACTAAACAAAAGAAAAGAAAAAATTGAAAAAGACGAAGTAGAATTTAGGAAAAAAGAAGAAGTAAAAAGATTTAAAATAAGATTTAAACAAATAAAAAGTAAAATAAACCTTTTAATAAAATCAGGTAAAAGCTCTGATGCAATGAATCTACTTAATTACTTTCTAAGAGAGAATAAAGATAAAGCCATTGTTATAAAATTTTATAATGCTGAAAGAAAAAAAATCCTAAAAAGTATTGAAAAAGAAAGAAAAAAAGAAGAAGCAAGAGTAGCAAGAAATGTTAAATCAGAAGCATATAAATTAATATGAGAATCCTTTGAAGAAACAAAAAAAGAAGAAGGAAATGAACAACAATCATGATTTCTTAAAAAATTAAAAGAAAAACTTAACTTTTATGTAAAAGTTAAAGAAAGCCTAAAAAAGAAAAGATTATTAGATGAAGTAAACTTATTAATAGATGAAGATGATAAAATCAAAAAACAAATTGCAAAAGAGAAATTGCAAAATATACACAAATGACTTGTTAAAGAATTTTATAATGATGATTTAGAATGATACGATTTATATTGAAAAATACTTTGAGCTGACAAAATCTCATGAGATTCCCTTTGATTCAATGAATGAAAAGATAAATATACCTTCTTTATATGAGATGCAACAGGACACGGTATAAAAGCTTGATTTATACTTACACTTTTAACAAAAACTTTTGAAAAACTTGTAAACAAATTGACCTTAAAAAAACTAGCATTTGAAGTCAATAATGCCCTTAAACAAAATATAGAAAGTAAAAACTTTATTACATGAGTTATATTTCAAACTGAAAAAAAAGATTTAGACAAAATTAAAATTGCTTGAATGTGACATGAACCACTAATTATTTTTAGAGATAAGACAAAGACCATTGAAAGGCTTACTCCTGGTTGATTAGCTGCATGAATTAGATTAATGATAAATGAAAATAGTGTAAAAGAAAAAGAAATAATACTAAAAAATGGTGATATAATTTTTACATATAGTGACTGAATCACAGAATGTAGAAATGAAAAATGAGAAATGTATAATCTTGAAAAACTTGAAGACATTATTCTAAAAGTAGCACCTATATATAAAGACCCCAAAAAAATATATGAACAAATAATTGCAGACCTAAAAATATTCCAATGATGAACAAGTTTTAGTGATGATGCATCTATAATTATATTAAGAAGAAATACGGATAAAGATATACTAAAAAAAGATGACGAATACCTAGAAGAATTATCAAAAGAACAAAACTTAAACAAAAAAGAAATTAAAAACTTAGAATGAAAAAACAAAACTGAGATAGAAGTTGAACTAGAAAGAATAAAAAAACAAAGAGATTTAAATTCAATAATAAAATTTTTAGAAAATCTTTATGTTACATGAGAAATACTAAAACTAAAACAAGAAGCTATTAGATTTATCAAAAAATGATACATAGACAAAAGAATTAATGCCTACCTGAAAAAAGCCATAGATAATGAAACCAAATATAAAATTGATTTAAAAAACCAAAGAATTAGTAATAAGTATAATGTGTTAAAACAGTTATTAAAAAAATGAGATTACGACACAGTAATAAAAGAATCTAGCGAAATAATATCAAAAGAATGATTACTTTAATTAAAAAAAAGAAAAATGTTCAAGAAAAATTTTTATGATAAATACTGAAATTTCGATAATACTGAATTTGTTAATCTTTTAACAAAAGCTAAAAAAGCTAAATTAAGAAATAATAACAAAAGAGGTAGAAAAGTAAACCAAAATATAAATCTATTCAATAGCGTGAATAGAAAAGAACTTTGGGAGTTTTTAAGTAAATTATCTATTTTTACAAATTCATGAATTGATATTAAATGAGCATTAACAATACTATCTAAACAAGTAAAAAACCCATACTTAAAAGAAATAGCAATAGAAATAAGAAATAATATCGATCACTGAATTACAATTAGTGAAACTATGTGAAATTATCCAAAAGTATTTGATAATCTAACAGTAGCATTAATAACTGTTTGAGAGAAGACCTGACAATTATGAAAAATATTAGCAGAACTAGATAAAAACTTATTAGAAAGTATAGAGTTAAAATGAAAAGTAAAATGAGCAATGCTATACCCAATAATTCTTTTATCTCTTACTATAGTTATGGTAATTGGTATGATGACATTCATCGTACCAAGAGTAACAGAAACATTTACAAAAACATGAGTTGAGCTTCCTTGATTAACACAGTTTATCGTAAATGTATCTGATTTCTTTAAAGAAGACTACTTAATACTAATTTGATGGATAGTATGAATAATCGTAGTAAAAAAACTAATTAGTCTAACAAGTAGTTGAAAGATGTTTTTTGCACTAACATCAACAAAACTACCTATATTTAAATATGTAGTTAAACAATCAAATATTATATATTTTATTAGATCATTTACTCTTTTATTAGATTCAGGAGTTTTGCTACTTGAAGCATTAAGAACCTCTAGCCAAGTAGTAACAAACCTAGCATATAAAAAAGAAATTATAAGAATAAAAAATGAAGTTGAAGTATGATTAACTATATCAAAATCTCTTTGACTTAATCTAGATTATGAAGAGAGTGTATATCTAAACAAACTATTCCCCGAAGAATTTGCATATGTAGTTGCAACATGAGAAGAAACCTGAAGCTTATCAGATTCATTAAAAAAAGTATGATCTAATTATAACTGAGAACTAAAAAGATTTATATGAAATATGAGTAGTATGCTTGAGCCAATAATTATTATTATAGTCTGAGCCCTAGTTGGTACAATTATCATTGGTATAATGCTTCCTTTTTTTGAAATGTGAAAAGTTGCAAAAAAGATGTAAAAAAATTATTTTTTACATCTTTTTTTGAAAAGTCTATTAAAAATATACAAAATATTTGGAAATTTTACAAAAATATATTAAACTTTGTAAGTCTTAAAGTTATTTTAAGATTACAAATTAAAAAATTTATTTTTGTATTTTATTTCTTAATAAAATAAAAATTTATGAAAAATACAAAAAAAGCGTTTACGTTAGTGGAACTAATCGTAGTTATCACTATATTAGCAATTCTAGGTACAATTGCATTTATATCTCTACAAGGTTATTCTTCTGATGCTAGAAATAGTAAAAGAAGTACTGATCTAGGTAGTATTATCTCAAAAATGACAATAGAGATTACAAAAGGTATGAGCCTTCTTTCTTTTGTTAAAAACAGTGATAATTCTCTAACTTCTGCAAGTATAGCTTGAACATGAACAACAGATCAAGATTATAATGCCTGAGCTGTTAACTATTTAACATTAGATATGAAAGAAAGTGAATTCCAAGATCCTGCTGGAAAACCTTATGTAATCTGAGTAACAACTAGAGCTGGTGCTAAATACCAACTTGCTGCTACTAAAGAAACTTGAGGATGAGCTCCTGTGGCTGTTATTAAAGGTAACTTTATAAAAAGAGATACAACTCAATATACTATAGATGCAGTTGCTACTAATGATACAACAGTTACATTATCTGATAGTTCTAATAGTAATAAAATAAAAGTTGGTGACTATGTAAAGGTATGAGGTACTAGTGTTTATAATGTAACAAAAGTTTCTGATACTGGTATGATTATAACATTAAACCCTGCAATAGCATGAGCTGATAACTGAAATACTAGCATAGAATTAAATGCTCCAGATTCAGATAGTTTAATTTGAACTCAGTGAAGTTTAGGAACTGCTGTTAATGACTGATGAACTAACCTTCCATATACAATTAACTAATATTAGTTAATAATAAAATAAAAAAAAGAATTTTCTATATAAAGAGAATTCTTTTTTTTGTTTTATATAATTAAGTTATTATAATAAAAGGGTAATTAAATATTAAAATAAAGTTAATGAAAGAAAATAATGCTTGATTTACTTTAGTAGAGTTAATAGTAGTAATAAGTATATTGGCTATATTATGAACTATAGCTTTTTTATCCTTCCAATGATATTCTGCTGAAGCAAGAAATTCTAAAAGAATTAGCAATTTATGAAATGTTTCAGAAAAGATAATATTTGAAACAATACAATGAGTAAAAATAAAATCTCTAGTGAAAGATAGAACAAATACTCTATCATGACATGTATATTGATGAGTAGATTCAATATTATGAGATAATTATGATGCTTGAACAATCAATTTTGACGCTATATGAGTAAATGAAGAGAATTTTTTAGACCCTCTAGGAAATAAATACATTATTTGAATATCTACAAAATTCTTATGAAGTTTTGAACTAGCTGCTTCAATGGAAAAAAACTGAACTTTTGTTTGAAAAATTGTATGAACTTATAATCCAAGAAAATCTGCATTAACTGAGTCAAGCATATGATCTTGATTTTGAGAGAAAATCATATTCTTAAACAAAAATAATTGACTAAGGCAAGGAGATAAAATAATAACTGACTGAGCATCACCTGCTACACTTGTTATATTATGATTATCAACTCAAAACTCCTGACATAGAGCCAGTCTTGATTGAATTGTCCCAGCAGATGCGACTAAAATAAAATTACTTATGGATGATACTCAGTGATTAATTGCTGACAAAGATGATGACACAAAAGTAGTATCTGAATGATGAACTTTCTTACCATATTAAGAAACATCTGAAAAAATCACATCTAGAAAAAAATAATCTTTTTTACTATTATTCCCTATACAAAGACATAAATAAAAAATAGAGAGTATTTACTATTAGTATAACAAATACTCTCTATTTTAGTCACCCTTTTTTCTATTATTCCTCACTCTAACAATCTACTTTATTAGGTTAACTTCATTTTAACTTGGTATTTTTTGGAACAGCCTCTAAAAGCTTGATTCTTTTAATGCGCTAAGATTTTCTAGAAAGATGAAGAAATATTACAGATTCAGATCTAAAAACTTGATTTTTTTAATGTACTAAGATTACTAAACAATTTTTTATCTACCATATCCAAGCACCTAAACAAGTCTTTTATTTTAGCAGAAATTAACATATGAAAAGAATCTTTTTTGTCAATCCCTCTACTTCTTAAATAAAAAAGTTTTTCATCACCTACTTTTTCAATACTACAACTATGACTAGCACTAACTTCATTTGTTTCAATAAGCAAAGTTGGTATTCAAGAAATTTTTGATTTTTTTCATAAAAAAATATTTTCCTCATTTAGATATCAAACTCATCATTTAGTTCAAGAATTTATCTTCAAAATTCAGTCCAGATTTATATCTCAATTTTCTCAAGCCAAAGACAAAACCTTTGTGTCAATAAGAGAAGAATTACCTTTTATCTCTCAATAAATTTTAACATCAAGTCTATTATCTTTTGATAACAATAGACTTTTTATTTTCACTTCAGACTTATTTCAAGAAACCACTATATTTTTCTCATAATTTCAATCTTTAGAAAAATAACTATAATATTCTACTTTTGAATTATTTCATATTTTTATATTTTTAACAAAATTATCCTCATCATAAAGAAAGACATTTATATTATCTCATATAAATATATCTTCATCCCTATTTTCATTAAGTTTATAATAACCTGTTTTATTTATTTTCATATTATATAGTTAAAATTATTCTTTTCACCCTCCCCTGACCCCTCCCTAATTAGGGAGGGGGACCATCTCACCTCTCCAACCATCCCTCCCCTTACCAGGGGGAGGCTAGGAGAGGGACTCTCTCACCACTCCAATTATCCCTCCCCTTACTAGGGGGAGGCTAGGAGGGGGTTAAGAAGAGAACAAAATCAAAAAAAGATTTCCATCATACCCTCCCCTAACCCCTCCCTAATTAGGGAGGGGGACCATCTCACCTCTCCAACCATTCCTCCCCCTACCAGGGGGAGGCTAGGAGGGGGCTAAGAGGGGCTACATTTTTATATACTTTTCTTCTAAATATTGTAGAATTCACTCTATATTTTCCATAACCTCTTTATTTGTAAACCTCTCTACTTTTAATCAAGTTGCTTCCAAAAATCTTGTCCTTTCTTCATCATAAAGTTTTGCCTCTTCTGAAAAATGACTATCTCAATCTATTTCTATAACTAACTTTAAATCTTTACAATAAAAATCAATAATATACCTTCACACAGAATACTGCCTTCTAAATTTTAGTCAAAAGAATTGCTTTGTTTTTACCCTATCCCAAAATATCTTTTCTGGTTGTGTTTGATTATTCCTAAGAGATTTTCTAGTTTTGGTTAAATCTGATTTATTATATAAAAATTTTCACATAAATACAAATTTTATATTTTAAAAACTAATATACCTCATCCCTTAACCCTCCCCTGGCCCCTCCCTAATTAGGGAGGGGGAATCTCTCACCTCTCCAACCATCCCTCCCCTTACTAGGGGGAGGCTAGGAGGGGAACTCTCTCACCACTCCAATTATCCCTCCCCTTACCAGGGGGAGGCTAGGAGGGGGAATCTCTCACCTCTCCAATTATCCCTCCCCTTACTAGGGGGAGGCTAGGAGGGGGAATCTCTCACCTCTCCAACCATCCCTCCCCTTACCAGGGGGAGGCTAGGAGGGGGAATCTCTCACCTCTCCAACCATCCCTCCCCTTACTAGGGGGAGGCTAGGAGGGGAACTCTCTCACCACTCCAATTATCCCTCCCCTCACTAGGGGGAGGCTAGGAGGGGGACTCTCTCACCACTCCAATTATCCCTCCCCTTACCAGGGGGAGGCTAGGAGGGGGAATCTCTCACCTCTCCAATTATCCCTCCCCTTACTAGGGGGAGGTTAGGAGGGGGTTAAGGAGAGAAAATCTATCAAACACTTCATTCCATTTCCATGCTTATAAGAACATTCATTTCACTTGCATATTCAAGTGGAAGTTCTTTCATTATAGGACTTATAAAACCATTAACTATCATAGTTTTTGCCTCATCTTCAGATATTCACCTAGATTGTAGATAAAATAAATCATTTTCATTTATTTTTCAAGCACTTGCTTCGTGGGCAATAGTTGAGTCACTATTTCAAACCTTTATATAAGGGATAGCATTTGATACTGAATCATAGTCTATAAGTAATCAACCACAATCAATTTTTGAAACTGATCAAATAGCTCAAGCTTTAATATCAACCAATCATCTATAAGTTGATATACCATTTCATTTTGATATAGATTTACTTATTATATTACTTGATGTATTTTTTCAAATATGTATTACTTTTGCTCAGGTATCTTGATTTTGTCAATCAGAGGCAAGAGCTATTCATAAATGATCTGCTTTTGAATTATCTCATTTCAAAACTGAACAAGGATAAAGCATAGTTGTATTACTTCACATATTTCATCATACCCACTCCATATAAGAATTTTCTTCACATATTGCCCTCTTTGTATTCAAATTATAAGTATCCAAGCTCCAATTTTCTACTGAAGAATATCTCATTTTTGAATTTTTTCATACAAAAATCTCTACTCAACCTGCATGAAGAGAATTTTCATCATACTTTGGTGCAGAACATCATTCGATATAATGAACATTTGCACAATCTTCAACAATAATAATAGTATGCTCAAACTGTCCGCCTGATTTTTTATTCATTCTAAAATAAGATTGAAGTGGTTCATCTATTTTTACTCATTTAGGAACATACAAAAATGTTCATCAAGACCAAACAGCATAATGAAGAGCTGAAAATTTGTGATCGTAAATTGGAATAGATTTTGAAAAATACTTTTTAATAATTTTCTCATACTCAGGATTTTGAAGTGCATTACTCATATCATCAAAAATAATTCACTTTTCTTTTAGCTCATCTTTTAGAGAATGATAAACTACCTCACTATCATACTGAGCTCAAACTCAAGCTAAAGCCTTTTTTTCTGCTTCCGGAATACCAAGTTTATCAAAAGTATTTTTAATATTATCAGGAACTTCATCCCAAGTTTTATTATCTCAAGCTCCTTCTGGTTTTGCAAAATAATAAATAGATTGCAAGTCTAATTCTGATAAATCAGGTCAAAACTTAGGAAGGCTTTTTTCATTAAAAACTTTTAATGCCTTAAGCCTAAACTCAAGCATCCAAGCTGGCTCATTATTTGAAAGACTGATTTGTCTTACAACCTCTTCATTTATTCAAGGCTTTAATGCATTTTTATACTGAATTTCATCAGAAAAATCCCAAGAATCTGAAACTGATTGAAGTTTTTGATTTGTATCTTGTGAATTTGACATAGGAATTAGAGATTAAAAGTTAAGATAGTTGCTAGAAGCAGAAATCAATTACTAATTTTTGTTAAAAATAAAACTTGACATTATATATATATATATGGTTATACTAAGAATGCATTCAAATTGTTTGAGTGTAACTCCAAGCTAATTTTTAGCTTTGTGAGTTTGTGAATTTTTTAAAAAGGAGATAGTCATGTACACTGTCTATAAATATGAAGTCCCAATTGAAGACTACTTCAGCTTACAAATACCAAAAGGAAGTGAGATTTTGAGTTTTCAAACTCAAAGAAGTACTCCCTGTATTTGGGTTAAAGTAGACCCTGAGAACACAACAGAAGAAAGAAAATTCAGATTTCTCGGGACAGGCCACCCAATAGAAGAAGAAAATCTTTCCTTTATTGGAACAATTAAACTTCATCAAGGGGGTTTAGTATTTCATCTATTTGAAATATTGGATTAAATCTCAGACTCTTTGCCCAGAGTATAACTGGGCTTTTTTATTATAAAACAATTCTCTTATTCTATTTTCTACTCACCCTCATATCCTTTCTCCTTAATCTCCTCTACTAACTTTCATCATCATTTCTTAACAACTCTTCAATCTTTCAAAACATAAACTTTATCTATATCAAAATAATCAAGAATTTTGAAATAATGCGTAATTATTATAAAGGTATTATTTTTACTATCAAGCTTTTTTAACATTTTACAGACCTTTTTAAAAGCATCTAAATCAAGTCAAGAATCTATTTCATCAAGAATTATATATTTTGGTAAAATAAGTTTCATTTGCAAAATTTCTATTTTTCTCTTTTCTCATCATGAAAATCAAACATTTAATTCTCTATCCAAAAAACTTTCATCAATCTTTAACTCATCTAAATACTTTTTTATATATCTTCTAAATAAAAATGGAGACAGCTCTGTGAATACCTTTTTTTTATCTAAAGGAGCTTCTCAATTAAGAGAATCTTGAGATGAAATTTTACTTATATTATAAATTGTTCTTAAAAATTCTCATAGTTTTATTCATGATATTTCCGGAATATTTTGAAAACTCAAAAATATTCATTCCCTACTTCTTTCTTCTGGAGAAAGCTTTAGCAAGTCTTTAGAATTTATTTTTATTTCTCAACTATCTACAATATATTTTGGACTTCAAGCTAAAACTGAGCTAAGCGTTGATTTTCAGCTCCCATTTTTTCACAGTAAACAATAATTTTTTCCTAACTCAAATTTTAAATCTAATCATTTTAATATTTCCTTTCTTTTTTCAGTTTTTGAAGATGTACTAACTTTTAAATCTTTAATATTTATCATTTTTTTATATTTCTTTCTTAAAATTTTACTATATTTTAAAATTAGTGTAATAATTTTTGATAAAAAGTAAATTTTTTGTTTTTTATATAATCTATATATATTCATATTATATACTTTTCTTTAAAATAGCAGATGTTAATAAAATGTTTAAAACTAATTTTTATTCCCTACTTTAAGCAAAAACAATTTTTAGCATTTTGTCTAGTTATTTATTTAGAGATGTTTTGACAAGTAGCAAAAAAAGAATAAAAATATAATGTAATATTTGCTATTTTTAGAGCTAATTTTTTACTTTTTAACATTTTATTAACATTTATTAAAAAATAATAAATGACCGAAGAAGAAATCTGAAAAAAACACATACCAGTATTGCTAAATGAATTAGTTGATTCAATCAGTATTTCAAAAGACAAACAAAATATAATTGTTGATTGAACTCTTTGAATGTGATGACATGCATTAAAGATAATAGAGAAAATGAATCCTCTAGATATATTTATATGATTTGATGCTGATTTAAAAAATCTTTCTTTAGCTAAAGAAAGGTTAAGAAATGTAAACAAAAAAATAAAAAAGATATTTATTAACTCAAATTTTGTAAATCTAAAACAAGAATTGCAAAAAAGATGAATTAACAAAATATCAGGAATTTATTATGATTTATGAATTTCATCATTACATGTAGATGAAGCCGAGAGATGATTTAGTTTTAATCTTGATTGACCTCTTGATATGAGATTTGATAAAAATTCCTGAATAACGGCAGCTGAGATTGTAAATTCATATTCAGTTGATAAATTATACAAAATATTTAAAGAATATTGAGAAGAACCAAATAGTAAAAAAATAGCGTCAAAAATAGTTGAAAGAAGAAAAAAAGAAAAATTTAAGAAAACAAAAGATTTAGCTAATACAATATGAGAAATAACATCTTACCACAAAACAAAAAGCAAAATATTTCAAGCTATAAGAATAGAAGTAAATAATGAGCTTGAAAACATAAAAACATCTTTAAAAGATGCTATAGAACTACTAGAAACTTGATGAAGCATATTTGTAATTAGTTTCCATTCTCTTGAAGATAGAATAACAAAACAAATTTTTAAAAGAGAAAGCAAAGACTGTATATGCCAAGATTTGATATGCTCATGTAAACATAAAAAAAAGATAAAAATTTTAAGTAAAAAACCTATTATACCAAGCAAAGAAGAAATCAAAAATAATATAAGAAGTAGAAGTGCAAAAGCCAGATTCGCAAAAAAAATATAAAATTTATAATTTTACTTACAAAAAAAACTGTGAATACAACTCTATTAAAAAATAAAGACAAATTCTTATCAAATAGGATTAAAGAAAATAAAAATTTTGCTTCTTGATTAAGGTCTACATACATAATAATGACTGCTCTGATTTGATGACTACTTTTGTATTATATTTGGATACTAAATGTAAATGCTACTTTATGATTTAGTATAAGAAAATTAGAAAAGGAACAAACTAGTTTAATGATAGAAAAAGATTTGTTGGATGTAAAAATTGCAGAACTAGAAAGCCTAGAAACAATACTAAATGAAGAAGATATAAAAAATATGGAAAATGTTGTAGAACCTGAATATATTGTAATAAGAGACGATATACAATATGTTTATAATTGAGATTAAACAAAACATTTATAACAATTTTACATTGCAAAATCTGTTTTTTTTCTTAATCTAATAAAAAATTAAAAAATAGATTTTATAAAAAAAATGCCTGAAGCTTTAAAGAAATTAATTCACAACCTAAATTTTTTACCTTGAATTTGAGAAAAAGCAGCTACAAAACTTGCTTTCTTTCTTTTAAACTCAAACCAAAATTATTTAAATGAACTAGAAAAAAGTATTATAAATATAAAAAATAATACTTCTTTTTGTAAGGAATGTTATTCTATAACAGACAAAACAAAAAGTAAGTGTAATATTTGTAATGATGACAGTAGAAATAAAAATGAGATAATGGTGGTAGAAGAATATCTTGATATGCTAACAATAGAACAAGCTTGATGATATTTGTGATTATATCATATATTATGATGAGCAATTTCACCTATTAACTGAGTTTTTGTATGAGATCTAAAATTCCAGGAATTATTTGATAGAATTAGAAAAGCAGATAAAAAATTAGAAATAATACTAGCAACTAATCCAAATATTGAGTGAGAAGCAACTTGTAGTTACTTTGTTGAAGAGATAAAAAAAATTTGACTTAAACACAAAGTAAAAATAACCAGACTAAGTAGATGACTTAGTTCTTGATATATTGAATATGCAGATAATATAACACTAGTAAATTCTCTAAAAGAAAGAAAAGAAATTTAATACATTAAAAAAATATTATGTCAGAATTATCACCTCCAGCAAGAAAAGTAAGAATGACAAAAACTCAAATGAAAAAATATTTAAAAGATATGGAATTAGCAAGACAAAAAGCACAAAAGAAACTAGATATAGCAAAAAAATCTTGAGATTTTAAAAAAGAAGAGGAAGAAGTAGAAAAATTAGAAAAATTATTAAATAATGATGATTTTTTTATAGAAAAATAATAAAAATGCTTTCTTTAAAATATATTTTAAAAGTTTTAAACATTTTTTGAACATATATGTTCTAAAAAATAGTGCAAAAAATCAAAAAATTTTAATAATAGATAAATATCTATGAAAGATTTTATTGTACTTTTTTGAACTTATATAAACATGCAAAAAGAAATAAAAAAAACTGATTTAATAAAAAATAGGAACTGAGATATAATTCCATTTGATAGAACAAGAATTGAAAGAGCTATTGAAAAAGCAGCAGAAGAAAGCTGAGTAACAAGATTTGGGTTTATAGATCCATTAGTTGATGATATTATTGTGCATTTAGATAATCTAAAAGATAATATAGTAGTTGATGTTGAACTTATACAAAATGTAGTTGAGCAAAAACTTATGGAATCGTGATATTTTGATATTGCTAAAAAATATATTATATACAGAAATAATAGAGAATTATTAAGGGAACAGAAAAAAGAAAAAGCAGAAAAAAAACTAGAAAAAAATACTTTAAAAATCCAAAAGAATAACGGGAAAAAAGAGATTTTTGACCTAGAGAAAATAAAAAATACTTATAAAAGAGTTAGCTACAAACTTGCAAGAAAATGTAAATTTGAAGAGTTAGAAAATTCTTTAAAAAAATATATTGTTGAATGAATAAAAACAGCAGATATAACAAAAATGATGATTAAATCATCTATAGATTTAATTACAACTAAAAATACTTCTTGGGAGTTTATAGCTTGAAGATTAGCTTTAATAGATATCTACAAAGAAGCATCTAGAAATAGATGAATGGATATAAAAAAAATCTATGAGGCAAAAAACTATGCTGCTTTATTTGATGAATATATAAAATCATGACTATATTATAAAGATTTTTATAAATATTATAGCAAAGAAGATATTTTAAAAGCATGAACATGGTTAGAAAAAGATACTGATTTTTCTTACAACTATACAACAATAGTTATGTATAGAAAAAGGTATTTATTAAATCCAAATAAAGTAATAAAAGAGCTTCCTCAAGAGATGTATATGTCTATCGCTCTATTTTTAGCAATTCCTGAACCAAAAGAAACTAGATTAAAAGTTGCAAGAAAAATATACAAATACTGCTCAACTTGAAAAATCTCTCTACCAACACCTACTCTTTTAAATTCTAGGACAAATTTTCATCAATTATCTAGTTGTTTTAAATTTAATGTAGATGATGACCTTAGAGCAATATATCATGCAATTGAGAATATGGCTCAAGTATCAAAATTCGGTTGATGAATTTGAGTATATCTTTGAAACATAAGAAGTAAATGATGATATATTAGATGAGTAAAATGAGCGGCTGGTTGAGTTAATCCATGGATAAAAGTAATAAACGATACTGCTGTAGCAGTAAACCAACTTTGAGCAAGAGCTTGAGCAATATCAGTTACATTAGATGTTTTTCACAGGGATATATATTCTTTTCTAGATTTACAAACAGAAACATGAGATATAAGAAGTAAAGCTTTTGATGTATTCCCTGCTGTTAGTTTTCCAGATTTATTTTTGGAAAGAGTAAAAAATAATGAAAAATGGACACTTTTTGATCCAAAAGAAATAACGGATAAGACCTGAAAAGCCTTACAAGATAATTTTTGAGAAGAATTTGAAAAATTTTATAAAGAATGTGAAGAAAATAATGATTTAGAACTAAAAGAAAGTGTTAGTGCTAGAGAACTATTTAAATATTTTATGAAAGTTACTGTAGAAACATGAATGCCATATGCATTTTTTAGAGACACAGTAAATAAGCTAAATCCTAATAAACATGCCTGAAATATATACTCAACTCAATTATGTGTTGAAATATGTCAAAACACTTCTCCATCAAGATTTGTGGAAGAAACTATAAAAGACTGAAAAATTGTTATAAAATATGAACCTGGAGATAGTGTTGTTTGTAATTTAGCTTCTATAAATATTGCCAAAGTAAATACAGAAGATGATATGAAAAAAGTTATTCCTACTCTTATGAGAATTCTTGATAATGTAATAACACTAAACTTTTATCCTATAAAAGAAACTGAAATAACAGCAAAAAAATACAGAAGTATATGAGTATGATTTTTATGACTAGCAGAATACCTAGCTGTTAACAAAAAAGCATATGATAGCCCTGAGGCAAGAGAAATAGTAGACAAATTATTTGAGAAGTTTTGATATTATACTCTTAAGTCTTCTAATGAACTAGCTAAAGAAAGATGAGTTTATGATGTTTATGAATGATCTGAATGGAGTAAATGAATATTACTATGAAAAAATGAAAAATGGTTTAAAGAAAATTCTACTATGCCTGAAAAATGGTGTTCTCTTATAAACGAGATAAAAAAAGACTGAGTAAGATTTGCATACCATTTAGCTCCTGCTCCAAATACATCAACTTCTTTAGTTGTTTGAACAACTGCAAGTATTCTACCAATATACAAAAAATATTTCGTTGAAACTAACTCCGTTGCTCCAAGTGTAAAAGTTGCACCTTGATTAAATGAAGATAACTTTTGGTATTACAAAGAATACACAAACATGAATATGAATGATGTAATAGATATGGTTTCTATTATTTATAAATGGATAGATCAATCAATAAGTTTTGAATGGATGATAAATCCAAAGAATGTTTCTCCTATTGAATTGTATAACTACTATATGAAAGCATGGGAACAATGAATTAAGACTATTTACTATGTTAGAAGTTTGAGTCTAGAAGTATCAAGCTGTGAAAGCTGTAGTGGATAAATAACAGTTTATAGTTCATAGTTTGTAATCAAAAAAAACTTAGCAGTGTATTGCTTCAAAGGGTATTCATTCTGACATACCCTCCACAACTCTTACTAAGTTTACATAAGAAGTATATATTAGTTTATAGTAAAATCAGATTTTTAAATAATTTAAATTCAAATAATGTTAAATAAGAAAAAAGAGTTTATAATATTTTTAGATGAAAGCTGAGATACAAATTTAGTAAAAATAGATAATCAATATCCTGTTTTTTGATTATCAGCTATTATATTTGAAAAAAAATATTTTTATGATTTTGTAGTTAAAGAAATTAAAAACCTTAAAATAAAAAATTGATTTTCTGAAAATATAATTTTACATTCAAGTGATATTAGAAAACATAGAAATGGTTTTGAAAGTCTGACAAATTCTAATATTAGAAAAAAATTTATAAATGATATAAATAATACTTTCAAAAATTTAGATATTTTAATTATATCATCAGTTATTAAGAAATATAAATTAAAAGAAAAATATGAAACTCCTTGATGTCCTTATGATATTTCTTTTCAATTTATTTTAGAAAGATTAGAACATTTTTTAAGAAATAGTAATTGAATTTGAGAAATATATATAGAACAAAGTTCTAAAGAAAAGGAATCAAGTCTTCAAAAAATTTTTAAAAGATTAAAAGAAAATTGAAATGGATTTGTTAGTTCTAGTTGATTTTCAAAAGTCCTAATACAAGAAGATTTATTTTTTGCTAAAAAAGAAAATATTTGAACTCAACTTTCTGATTTAGTTTGTTATCCTATAACAACAAAAGTACTTAAACCAAAAAAGGAAAATTTAGCATTTGATTTATTAAAATCTAAATTTTATGGCTGAAACTTTTGAAAAATTGAAAAATATGGTTTTAAAATATTTCCATAAAAAAAGTAAGTCCCCAGGTACCCTAGTGACTTACTTTCTATGATATAGAATAATAAAATAAAAATAAAAATCAAGTTTTTTGTAAAAATAAATTGACAAGTAATCATTTAACCAAAAAATTTATGTTTAAATTATACACAAGAGCAATTATAGAAAATGAAAATTGAGAGATTTTGCTTGTTAAAAAGAATAATAAGCAAAAAATAGCTCCTTGAAAAGTTCTTCCTCCTTGAGGAACTGTTGAATTTTGAGAGGAAATAACAGATACATTAAAAAGAGAAGTAGAAGAAGAAACTAATCTAGAAATTACTGAAATTTGAGAAATTGTAAAAACTGAAACTATAATTAATTGAGATACACATTGATTTTGAGTTTATTATAAATGTAAAACAAAAGATTTGAATTTTGAAAATATGGAGCCAGAAAAACATAAAAAAGTTTTTTGGTGAGAATTATAAAATAAAACAATAATTTATGAAGAAAGATAATCTAATAGAAAATACAAAACTTTTTGTAAAAGAGAAACTCAAAAATGCAGAATGATGACATGATTATTTTCATATTATAAGAGTTTATAATAATGCACTAAATATTTATAATAAAGAAGAGAATCCTTGAAGTAAGTTGGTAGTTGAACTATGAGCTTTGCTCCATGATATTGCTGATTCTAAATTTTATGATTGAGATGAGAGTGTTTGACCAAAAGTTGCAAGAGAATTTCTAGAATCTCAAAATGTGGAAGAAGATATCATTTTGCATATAATAAAAATTATTGAAAATATTAGTTTTAAATGATGAAATTTTGAGCAGAAGTTTAAATCAAAAGAACTTGATATAATTCAAGATGCAGATAGACTAGATGCTCTTTGAGCTATTTGAATAGCAAGAACTTTTAATTTTTGAGGACATTTTTGAAGAGAAATATATAATCCTGATATTAAACCAAATTTGAATATGACAAAAGAGGAGTATAAAAAAAGTAAAAATCACACCATAAATCATTTTTATGAAAAATTATTACTTCTTAAAGATAAAATGAATACTAAAACAGCAAAACAAATAGCAAAAGAAAGACATAAATTTATGGAATTGTTTTTAGAACAGTTTTATAAAGAATGGAAGGGAGAACTTTAATTTATATTTTAAAACTTTAATAAAAAAATGACAAAAAAAGATATTCCTTGCCTTTGAGTAGAGGAAAAAGATAAATGATATATGGCTCCAAACAAAATATTCAATCCTGAATGAAATGATAATGTTTCAGAGAGAAGAATAATAAAATGAAATACAACTGGTTTATTCCAATTAAATTCTACAAAATACAATTGGGCAAAATCTTTATATCAAGTTATGATATGAAACTTTTGGGTTCCTGAAAAAGTAAAAGGTCTTTGAGAAGATGCTATTCAGTTCAGGAATGAACTAAAAGATGATGAAAAAAGAGCATATAAATGAATATTATCATTTTTAATATTCTTAGATAGTGTACAAACTGTAAACTTACCTAATTTTAGTGATTTTATAACAGCTCCTGAAGTGAATTTGATACTTTCTATACAAACTTATCAAGAAGCAATTCATTCTCAAAGTTATGCTACTATTCTTGAAACTATTGTTGATAGCCAAGAAAGAGATGAAATTTATTATTTCTGGAAAAATGATAAACATTTATTAGAGAGAAATGAATTTATTTGATGAATTTACCAAGATTTTGTTGATGATCCTAATGAAAAAAACTTTTTCAAATGAATTATCTGAAACTATTTATTAGAAAGTGTTTATTTTTATAATTGATTTGCATTTTTTGATACCTTAGCTATTCAATCTAAAATGGTTGCTACTGACAGAATGATTAATTATATTAGAAGAGATGAACTTACTCATGTTACAATTTTTGCAAATATTATAAAAGAAATAAGAAAAGAATTTCCTGAAATATATGACGAGAAACTAATATATGAAATGATGGAGATTGCTATAAAACAAGAAATAAAATGGTCTAAACATATATTATGAAATTCTATAATATGAATGGGACACAAAAATGTAGAACAATACACAAAATGGCTAGCAAACGAAAGACTTAACTTATTATGATTAAAACCACTTTATAAAGATGTTGTAGACAATCCTTATAAACATTTAGAAGTTATGCAAGACAATAATTCTGAAAGGTGAAATTTTTTTGAATCTACAGTAACTAATTATGCTCAATCAAACTCTATGAATTGAAGTTGGGATTTTTAGTAATTAAATAAATTATTTAAATGAAAAGTATAGTTTTTTGACAACTATACTTTTTTATGTTAGTCTATTTATATATATTTTTTAACAATTATAAAACAAAAAAATGAGTTTCAATATAGTAAACAAAAAAAATAATATTTTCTGAGATTACCTAAAATATATAGTAATAGGTACTTTAGTAATCACTTGATTAGCTTATGTGTCAATTTTTCAGTTATGATGAGTTGGTAATATTTATTTACTATTATTAGCAACATTATTTGCTATATACATGGCAGTAAATCTCTGAGCAAATGATGTTGCTAATAATATGTGACCAGCAGTATGATCAAAAGCACTCACTCTTACTTGAGCTATAATAATAGCTGTTATTTTTGAAGCATGATGAGCATTAATAGCTTGATGAGATGTAGTTGATACCATTAAATGATGAATAATTAACCCTGATTTACTTGATAAAAATTCTATGGAATTTATAGCAGTTATGCTTTCTACATTATTATGAGCAGCCTTATGGGTGAATATCGCAACTATACTAAAAGCACCTGTATCAATAACACATGCTATTTTTGGATGACTGATATGAGCATGAATAACTTCTGCCTGATTTAATGTAGTTAATTGGTGAATGGTTTGAAAAGTAGCATGAGCATGGGTTATAGCAATACTTATGTGATGAATAGTGGCAACAACTTTATTTATATCAATAAAAGAAACTATATTAAAAAAAGAAAATAAATGAAAGGCAGCAAAAGTATTTGTTCCGATTTATGTATCATTTATGACATGAATATTTACAATATACTTAATACTAAAATGATTTAAAAATAAATTAAAATGAACTGAATTAGATTTTTTGCTTGAAAAACCAACAGCAGTATTTATATGAGCAATAATAGCAGGTCTTACATATTTATACTTAAGAATAAGTTATAGTAAACACAAAAAATGATTTTTTAGAGACAAAACAAAGTTTGTGAATACTCTATTTAATATACCATTAATAGTAGCAGTAGCCCTTTTAAGTTTCGCTCATTGAGCAAATGATGTAGCAAATGCAATTTGACCACTAGCTGCAATTAATGAATCTTTAAAGAGTTTAACAGTAGAGTGATGAAAGGTAAATGTACCATTTTGGATAATGTTATTATGAGCACTTTCTCTTTCAGTTTGATTAGCAGTATTTGGATGAAGACTTATTAAAACAGTTTGAAATGAAATCACAAAACTTGACCAAATCAAAGCATACTGCATAGCTCTATCAGCTGCAATAACTGTTATTTTAGCATCAGCAATGGGACTCCCTGTTTCTACAACTCAAATCGCAATTTGATGAGTATTTTGAATCTGATTATATAGAGAATACTTAAAAAGAAGAAAAGGAAAAAACAAAACTATTATTGATAAATCAATGATAAAATGAATAATAAAATCTTGGGTAATGACTCTACCATTAGCTTGAATAGTAGCTAGTATAACTTACTTAATAATAATGTTAATAGTATAAAATAAAACTAGTAATTGTAAAATAATAATTTTTGACTAAAAAAATAACTTATGTTAATATTTTAATATAAGTTATTTTTTTAAAACAAAAACAAAAAAATGGAAAATGATCTTAGTAATAAATTAAAAAATTTCACACCAATATCCTTAACTCAAATGAATTCAACAGCTAGTTTTCTAGATAGAATTGAAAAAAAATATCTAATATCAAAAAAACAATTGGAACTAGTATTAAAAGAATTAGAAAAAGACTTTTATGTTTTAGAAATAAATGATAAATCAGTATTTACATATGATAATGTTTATATGGATACAAAAAACCATGATTTTTATAAATTACATCAAGAATGAAAAAAATCTAGAACAAAAATAAGGACGAGACTTTATGTTGACTCAAATATTTCTTTTTTTGAATATAAACAAAAACAAGATAAAACTATTAGAAAATTTAGATATGAATTCCCTTCTGAGGAGCATTGAACAATGACAAAATGAAAAACTAGATTTTACGAATGAGTTTATATGAGTTTTTATGGGAAATTACCAGAAAAAATAACTCCTTCATTAAATACAAATTATAATAGATTAACTCTTTGTGCTAAAGATAATTGAGAAAGAGTAACAGTAGATTTTAATATTAAAACAAAAAACCTAAGAGATCCCAAAGCAAAAAAAACTAGTTTGGAAAATGCTGTAATTTTAGAAAGTAAATCTATGTCTGAAGATTGTCTTAGTCACAGAGTTATGAAAAAACTATGAATTGAAACAGCAAGTAGTTGTAGTAAATATTGCCTTTGATTAATATATTCTTGAATAGAATGATGAAAATGAAAGTTTAAAAAAACTATCAAACAAATAAAAGAAATGAAATAAAAAAAACTCTGACTTCGTCAGAGTTTTTTTTATTCTTTGTAAAAAATGCTAGTTACATAAAAGTATCAAAACATAAAATAAATAAGTATAACAAAAGAAAATCATAGAGTCAAAGTTATATCAAAAATTGCATGTAATAATATTCATATAAAAAGCCCTAAGAAAAAAACTTTTATAAAAGGAAAGTTTAAGTTATTTTTTCTATAAGTAAGCAAAGCCCTTGAAAAATAATAAGCAACTATTGAGCTACATAATATATGTACTACAACAGAGAAAATAGACCTAAGAAAATATATTTGAACTAATTCAGAAGTTAATCATAATTTAATAAAATTTCCATACAAATAAAGTATGTTTTCTACAAAAGAAAATCAAAGTGCTATAAATATAGCATATAATACTCAAGACTTTACAGATTTAATATACAAAAAGCTAGTTCAAAGAAAATTAAAATGCTTCGTCGTTTCTTCTACAAATCAAACTATTATATAATAAAATATTATTAATCTTATACTATTAAAAATTATATCTCAAAAATAAATTACTGTTTCATTTAATCATGTAATACTCTGGAAGTTTTGTAAAAATAAATTCACAAAATATAAAAATAAACTTAGTGAAAATATAAAAAATATAAATATCAAAATATGAGTAAAGAAAACTTTTTTTAATTTAGAGAAAAGTTTTAAATAAAAAAACAATATAAAAATAGATATTGTTACAATAGAAAGAGTTAAAGATAATCAGAGTTCAAAAACTGAATCAATAGTAGCTATATTAAAAGTATAATAAAAGATATTTAAATATCTAAAATCAAAAAGTTCAAAAAATTTATCCATATATAAAATAGGAAACACAGATATAGCTCATCAAAATATTCATGCTAAAAATCTTTTTCTACTAAATTTGCTATCATCAATATACGAAAAAAGATACCCCCACAATAAAAATGGGAGAAAGGTTAATATTAACAAAACTATAATAGAAAAGATATCTCAAAGCATTTTTATCTATATATCTTATAATTTCCAAATTTTACATAGTTTTCTTTTCAATTTTGTTTACTAGAAAATGACTTAGCTATAAATAAAATATTAAGTCACATAAATATGAAAAATCATCCTATTAAATAAACCAAAAGATTTTCATAAATAACAACAGCTAATCAAAAAATTATAAAAAAAATTCAAACAAATTTCATATTTTTCTTTATTATATTTTAATATACAATTCATTATAAGAAAAGTTTTAGTTTTTCAAAAAAAAAGAAAATATCATTCAAGAAAAATTCCCATTTTCTTAAAATTGCTTCCTTATTACCTCCCCTTACCCCCCCTAGTAGGGGGGGACTTGAGGGGGCTTCCTTATTTAAAAATCCCCCATCTACCAGGGGGGCTTAAGGTGAGGCTTCCTCATTTAAAAATCCCCCATCTACCAGGGGGGAAATTAAGGGGGGGGCTTTGGGAGCAAAAGAAAAACTTAATAACTCTTATACCCTAGTAGTATTTCATTTATCGTTCTTATCATCCGTTTCAACTTCAGCATCAACTACTCAATCTTCATCTTTTTTTGTTTCCTCTCATCATTTAGCTTGCTCTTGAGCACCTGGCTGAGAATAAAGCTTTTGACCAACCTTCATCATTTCATCACTAAGTGGTTTAGTAGCAGATTCTATTTCTTCTTTTGTAGCATTAGTGTTTTCCAAAACTTTCTTAACCTCAGCTATTTTTTCTTCAATTAATTTTTTATCAGCTTCTTCTATTTTGTCCTTGTTATCATCTAACATTTTATTAGCTTGAACAATAGAACTATCTGCCATATTTCTAGCATCAACTAATCATTTTTTCTTAGAATCTTCTTCTTTTTTAGCTTCTGCCTCTTTTACAAGTCTATCAACTTCAGCTTCATCCATACCAGTACTTCATTGTATTGTAATATGTTGAGATTTACCAGTTGCCTTATCTTTAGCAGTTACCTTTAATATACCATTTGCATCTATATCAAAATGTACTTCAATTTGAGGTGTTCATCTAGGAGCTGGATTTATTCAATCTAGCATAAATCTACCAAGAGATTTATTATCAGCAGCCATTTCCCTTTCTCATTGTAAAATATGAATTTCTACACTTGGTTGGTTATCAACTGCTGTAGAGAAAATCTCACTTTTATTTGCTGGAATTGTTGTATTTCTAGCTATCATTGGAGTTCTAACTCATCCCATAGTTTCTATACCAAGAGTCAAAGGAGTAACATCAAGTAATAATACATCAGTTACATCTCAACCTATAATTCAAGCTTGTATAGCAGCACCAAGAGCAACAGCCTCATCTGGATTAATTCAAGCATTTGGTTTTTTTCAGAAAAAAGCTTCAACTTTTGATAGTACTAAAGGTACTCTTGTAGAACCTCAAACAAGTAAAACTTGATTTAAATCACTAGCATTTAGTCAAGCATCAGACAAAACTTTTTTACAAGGCTCTATACTTCTTTCAACTAAATCTCAAATTAATTCTTCAAATTTAGTTCTAGTTATAGTCATAAGCAAATTCTTAGGACCACTAGAGTCAACGGTTATATATGGTAAATTTACATCATATTCAGTAGTACTAGAAAGCTCTTTTTTAGCTTTCTCAGCTTCATCTCTTACTCTTTGAAGTGCCATTGGATCATTTCTAAGATCAATAGCTTGGTCTTTTTTAAATTCATCAATTATATAATCAACTAATTTCTTATCAAAATCATCTCAACCTAAATGAGTATCACCATTTGTAGAAAGCACTTCAAAAGTTCCTTCTTCAGATAATTCTAATATAGAAATATCAAATGTTCAACCTCATAAATCATAAACAGCTATTTTTTCACTTTTACCCTTTCAAGCTCAATAAGACAAAGCAGCAGCAGTTGGTTCATTTACTATCCTCTTTACTTCTAGTCATGCAATTTTTCAAGCATTAATTGTTGCTTGTCTTTGGTCATCATTAAAATATGCAGGAACAGTAATTACAGCCTCAGTAACACTACTTCATAAAAACTTTTCAGCATCTTCTTTTAATTTCATAAGTACATGAGCTCCTATTTCTTCTGGTCTAACTTCTTTATCTCCAAATTTAATAAGTGCAGAACCATCTTTTCATTTTACAACTTCATAAGGAACTGATGCTATTTCGTCTTTTACTTCGTCAAATTTTCTACCTATAAATCTTTTTGCCGAAAAAATAGTTCAAGCTGGATTTGTAATAGCTTGTCTTTTAGCTGGAGTTCAAACAATTATATTTCATTCTTTATGAGCAACAATACTTGGAGTTGTTCTATTTCATTCTGCATTTGGAATTACTTTTGCTTCTCATCATTCCATAAAGGCAACACAACTATTAGTAGTACCCAAATCTATTCAAATAATTTTTCACATAATTTTTTAGTTAAAATTTAAATGTCATTTTTATGACTTATTCATATACTATCATTTTTTTTCTTCCTGTCAAAACTTTTTAGCACTTTTTTTTACTAGGTGCTAAACTAATTTTTATAAACAATAAAAAAGCCAATGCAAAAGCATTGACTTTTATAAAAAAATATTGAAAAACGGTTTAGAAAAATTATTTCAGCTCATTTAAAGATTGATTTATAAATGACCTAAGATATTCCTCAGAAATATCTGACATTAATTCTGATACTTTGTTCTTAATCTCATCTATCCCATCATTAGTTGATCTTAAGTAATTAACTATACTATCACGGATAGAATCATAGAAACCTTTCTCTCTTACCTTTTCTGCATCAAATTCTTCAAAAGCATCCATTATTTCATCTACTACCTGTCCAACTTTACCATTTACAATATCTTGACACTCATTTTTACTATGATTTGTAACAGTCTTTATAATATCCTCTTGCCCCTCTATTTGATTATTAACTCCTTGAAATTCACTTAATGATTCCATATTTTTTAATATTAATAAATTAAAGTAACAAGATTATAGTATAAAACATAACCTTGTCAAATTTATTAAAAATTTTTTATCCTAACTTTTCTTTAATTTTCAAATTATCCTTTATATAAATATTACCACTTTCAGTTAAGATATTTTTTATTAATTTATCTCAATATTCTAATCTTTTAAAAAAATCCTCTGTTGTAATAATGGCATATTTAACTTTTCTATTATAAAAAGTCTTAGCCAAAAAGTCATTAAAATCTTGTTTATCAATTTCTCAAATCATAAAAATATCCAAAATATTACTTCATGTCTCAACTAATTTATATTCAACTGCTTCATTAACCAAGACTAATTCTAAATCAATTTTAGATTTAAAATAAGACCTTATTTTATTCATTGGACTATAAGACTTTAAAAAAATCTCTATAAATTCTTCTATTAACGAAAAATTTTTATTAACATAAAATATTTTCTTTTTAAGCTCTGACCTTGACTTCAAAATTCAAATATCAGAAAGATTATCAAGTTCTCTTTTTATAGAATTGATTTGTTCATCTAACTCTCTAGCTAACAATCTCATATGAAATCAATCATTGTTTCAAGACTGATATTCTAACAAAAGCTTTTCAAGGATTTTAGCTCTACACTTAGATCAAAATATTTTAGATAAATCCAAATTTCTCATATTTTTAAAATTTTATTTCTGTATTTTCTTTTACTTCTTCTCAGTTAACAAAAATAATTATATTTTCATTCTGATTATCAATATTTATTTTTGATTTTTTAACATTAATATTAACATATTTATTTTCTTTTTTGTTATTATCAATGTTTTTAATTTTATATCTTTGTTCACTATAAAAATATCAAACAAAAAAAGACAAAATTATCAAAATCGAAGAAACAAGAACTTTTATATCTTTCATTTTTTATATGCTTTTAAAGTATTTTTCATAAGATTTGCTACCGTCAAAGGTCAAACTCATCATGGAACCGGTGTAAGTTTTATTGAACTTTCATACAATCAAATATCACTAATATCAACATCTCAAAATATCTTTCAATCAACAATTGAAAATCAAACATCTATAACTAAAGCTCATTTTTTCAAATCTCAAAGCTTAACTAATCATGGTTTTCAAACTGCAGATATAACTATATCAGAATTTTTAATATAATCTGTTATATTTTTTGTATTACTATTACAACTAGTAACTGTAGCTCAGGCATTAATAAGTAAAAAAGTTATAGGTTTTCAAACTATATTACTCTTTCATAGTACTGTTACATTTTTTCATTTTAAATCTATTTTTAAATTTTCAAAAATATCCATTATTCAAGCAGGGGTGCAAGGACATAGTCAAGATTTATCTCAAATAATAATTTTTCAAATATTAGTTGAAGTAAATCAATCTATATCTTTTAAAGGATCTATTTTGTCTATAACTGTTAAAGGATTTATATGTCAAGGCAAAGGCAATTGAATTATAAATCAAGATATATCATCATTTTTATTAAAACCATCAACAAGCTCAAGCAAACTTTCTTGAGTTACTAAATTATCCAAATGTTTTATATAAAAATTCATTCATATATCTTTTGCCCATTTCTCCTTTTGAGAAATATATCTCAGACTTGAAGAGTTATTTCAGACAAGAATAACTCCTAAAGTAGGTTTTTTATCCAAAAGAGAAATTTCTTTTTTTAAGTCAGAATAAATATCAAGAGCTATTTTTTTTCAATCTATAAACATTAGATTTTGTATCTAAAAAATTATTTTACTAAAATTACTAGAAAAAAAGAAAAATGCAAATTTTTACTTTACTTATCTAGTATAAAAAATATTATTGATTAAAATAATATACTATAAAAATACAAAAAATGTCTAATAGATTGATGTGAATTCTAATTTTATTCTGATTTGCTTTGGTTATTGTTGCCTTTTATTTATATTTTTATAAGTACAACAGAATAAACATTGAAATAAATTCAAACTTGCCAAACTATGAAGTGGAATTATATTCAATGGATACAAAAAGTACTTTTAAAAAAACCTGCAAAGAAAAAAAATGTATTTTTAAAGATTTTTCTCCATTTAATTACAAAATAAAAGTTACTAAAAAGTGATATAGAGATTTTAATTATAAATTAAATATTAGAGATAACTGAAAAACAAATTTAGATGTTTTACTTGAAAAAAACATTTACTTATCAGAGATTAAAGAAAAAAAGAAAAAAACTCAAAAAAAATATGATTTAAACCAAACTAAAGAAGTAAAAATAGAGGAACTTAGAGAAAGGAAATTGATAAAAAGAACAATAATATTAGACAACTTATGAAAATTTGTTTTCAAAAAAAATTGAGAAAAACTTGAATTAATATTAAACTGAGAAAAATCTCTTTGATTATTTGAAAACTGAGAAACTGAGACATTAAATGTAAGAAAAATAGAATATACAAATGATTTTGTATTTATAAATATTTGAGAAAAAAAATATATTTATAACCTAGCCTCAAAAAATTTTTATAATATAAATTTATTCATACCTATAAAATATATAAAAACATGAGAAAATAATACAGATTTCAGAATAGTTACGGAAAAATGAACTTTTATTTTTAGTACAACAAACTCAAAGTTAAAATATTTCACACTTTTTAAAGACTATGAAATTGTATGAGATAATTACATATGAATAATTTACAAAGATGAAAAAGAAAAATTTGATAATTATTCAATAGATAAAAACTGAGAAAATCTTATTGTAAAACTATGACTAAAAATCCCTAATATAAATATTTTAATTAAAGAAAAAACTAATATATCAAAAATATTAAAGACAAAAAATCAAAAATGAAAAGACAGAATTATTATAGTTTTCGATAATGGAAAAAAATATGAACTAATGAACTTTTAATAAATTTTTATTTAGAAACATCCGGAAAATTCCTTCGTAAGAATAAAAATTTAAATTTTTTAGATTATTTTTCTGCAAAAATTTTTTATTTATGCCTTTGCATAGGGAAAAATTTTTTAAGGAAAAAACTAGCAAAAAAGACTATTTTTTTCTAGATGTGGTTTTCTTAGATATTCATTAAAATGGAATATCATCAATACTTATTTCTTCTTCTTTTTTAGGACTAACATTATTAACTGCTGGGCTAGGATTCGTACTGAAATCTTGACTTCATCAATTATCTTGCTTCCTATCTAGCATAATAAGGTTCTCTCAAATTATTTCTGTTCTATATCTTTTTGTTCAATCTTGAGCCTCCCAATTTCTAGTTTGAAGCCTTCACTCTAAATAAACTTTTCTTCATTTTCATGAATATTCAGCAGCAATTTCTGCTAATTTTCACCACAAAACAATATTATGAAATTCTGTTTGTTCTTGTTTATTTCAAGTTGAATCTACCCAATTTCTATTTGTAGCTATTCCAAAACTAACTACATTTTGTCAATTTGGAGTTTGTTTTAGTTCCAAATCTTGTGTTATGTTTCCTATTAATTGAACCTTATTTAAATCCATAATTAAATTATATTAAAAATAAATACACACAACATTTTATATTAAATTAAAAAAAAGTAAAATATTTAATATAATTAAGCAATATATCCTTATAGAGTCTACATATTTAAACTTGTTTTTTTTACAAAAAAAGGTATAAGAAAATAAAAATATATTAAAATAATTATTTTATAAATATGAGAAAGAGAAGAAATACAGGTTTTATAAAAACTTTAAAAGATTATGCTGTACCAATAGTTGCTTGAATTTTATTTTTATTGTTCTTAATAAATATTTTTTCATGAGATGAAACTCCTGAAGAAAATAAAAATGAAAATAGAGTTTGAATAGAATTATCCCTAAATTGAGATGATTCAGAAGCCTACATAATTTACTCTTGATGAAAAGAAAAAAAGATTAAAGAAAATAAAACACTACTTTATAAATGAGAAAGAATAAAGGTTAAAAAATGAACTATCAAATTTTCTCTTCCATGAATATGAGATTTAACTCTTCAAAAATTCTGAGAATTGGGATACAAAGAAGATTGAAGTTTCTTTTTATATGCATCAGATTTATGGGTAAATACAATTTGAAACTTTAATTTGAAAACCAGATATGCAAATGTAAACATTTGAGAAAATACTTCTGCTTCAATAAACCAAAATGAAGTAGCAACAACTGTTTATGTATTAAAATGAACTGTAGAAATAAAAAATTTATGATGAAGAGAAACTATACTTAAAAAATGACAAAAAGTTACTATTTGAGTAAAAGATGCAAAAGACGAAGAAATAGATATATCTTTATTAAAAAAAGATATTGACGATTATTTCAAAGCTAGTGATTGGTTTTTGAAAAATAAATGAGAATTTTACCTAAAATCAGAAGATATTATAGCCCAAACTTGAAGTACAGAGTCATCTACTTGAACAATCTCAAAGAATTGACTTATATCTCTTGATAATATATGAGATGAATCAAGTGTTTTAACTCCTACACTGGATATAGTATGAAGTTTTGAAGAAAATAATATTTGACTTATAACAATCAATAATATAGAAGCATCTATAAGCAAAATCAATAAAAAATTTGAATTAAAATGATTTAAACTAAAGTCATCTATAAATGATTTGGTATTTAAAATATATGATGAAAGTAAAAATCTTTTATGAAAAGAAATTTATACTATTTATTATTCTTGAGGAAACTGAATAAAAAATGATGAGAATGAAATCGCATCTAACGAGCAAACAAACTTCGTAGCTGATGCTACCAAATTTGTTTTTACTTCTCCTGATACTTCTGGTAAATATTCTACAACTGAGGGATTTGTAACTATTAGATGAAAAACTCCTCCAAATACAGCTTCAAAAGTTACAGTCAACTGATATCAACTAAAATCTTATAATTGAACTACTTGGAGATACCATGCGAGTGTAGACACAAATAATCTAAAAGATTGAACAAATATATATGATATAAAGTATTTTGATAAATCTTGAAAACTTATACTAAAAACCTCATATACTATAGTAAAAAAGAAAAAACAAACTTACCCTAAAAAAACTCCTTCTTACAGCCAAGAAGCCAAAATAAATGGATAAAAAAAGGATAGATTTTAAAATCTATCCTTTTTTGGAAATATTTCAATAATACATACTTTATTTATTACATAATGCTCTTTCTTCTTTTCTGACTCTCTCAATTTCTCTTTCAATAGATTTTTCTGATTCTTCTTTAAATTTCTGAATTTCTTTCTCAAAAGACTCCTGACTAGATTTCTCAAAATTTTCTAATTGTTCACTAAGAAAGTTCTCCATCTCTTGAGTATTTTTAGATATTTTTTCTTGACATGATTTACTAGAATTTTCTGTTATAGATTTTATCTTTTTTTCAGTCTCAATTCTAAAATCAGCGAACCTTTTTTCACAACTAAGCTCTAAATAAAGTCTTCTTTTTTGTTCATCAGTCAATTTTCAGATTTCATTATCAATTTCTTCATCACTAACATTCTGAACAATACTTCCTGAGCTTTGAGCTCAAGAATTGCTTTTTTCTAGCATTTCTTCTTCTCATCAAAAACAAGAACTCAGAAGCAAAACTGCAAGTATAATTGCCAATGTATTTTTCAAAAACATATTTATTAAATTAATAAGTAAAAATTATTGTATAATTAATTTCAAAATTCTATATTATCTATCCAGACAAAAGACCTATACCGAAGATGTGATTTACGAGATCTAAATTTAAATTCATAATTTCATGCAGGCAATAATTCTGATTCATATGAAATAAAACCTGATGTACTACTTGAGATAGTCTTTTTAAGTACTCAATTTATATAAAAGTAAAATTTTGAATACCGGCCTGGAGAAAAAAGTGTTTTGACCTTGAACTTTATTTTTTGAGAACTTGTTAATTCTTTATTCAAAACCAAATCTCTATCTCAAGTTATATTATCGTGATCAACTTTTAATGAATATGTGTAATCTTCACTTGATCATGCTATATTTCATGGTCAAGTTACTTGTTTCCAAGGTAAAGTTAAGTCTCAAGAAAATGTAAATACTTCCCATGGATTTTCAGGTCATTCATCTAATGAATAATCACCCTTTATTCAACAAGTTCATCCTCATCATATACAACTAAATTTTATATTATCTAACCATAACTCTGATCTATTTCAAAGATAGCTTTTGCTTAATGTCCATTTAAAAGTATAATTTCAAGGTGGTAATAATGGTGTTGTAAAAGTGTGATAATTTCAATCATTAACACCAGAATAAGAAGTTACTTTTAAATATTCAACTCAGTTTATATAAAAAGCAACATTAGTTACATATGCAGATCAAGTTAAACGAGTTTTAAAATCAAAACTTAACTTTTGTGGATTACCACTTAAATCTCTTTCAAGAACCAACTCTTTAGTTCATTTTGTATCTCAAAAATTAGCCTTCAAAGCATAAGAACTACCCGGTCAATTAACATTTCATGGTCAAGTAACCATAGGCCAAGGAGTTGAGACAACTCAACCAAATGTAAATACTTCCCATGGATTTTTTGGTCAATGTTCTAATGGATTTATTTCACTTGTAGGTCAACTTGAACTAAAATCACTCAGTCAACATCATGCTCATCAGTTTATACAGCTAAATTCTATATTATCTAACCATAGTTTCTCCCTTCATAAAAGCACAATCAAAGGACGGTATAATCTCCATGTAAAGGTATAATTTCAAGGTGGCAAAAGAGGTGTTGTAAAAGTATGATAATTTCGATCATTAGAAGAAGAATACCTGGTTAATTTTAAGTAGTCAACTCAATTTATATAAAAAGCAACAAATCAATCTGTTCAATATATATCTGTTTTAAAATCAAAACTTAACTTTTGTGGATCATTTAAAGTTCTTTTAAGAACCATATCCATATTTCATACCATATTTGGATAATCTGCTTTTAAAGCATAAGAGTTACTTGGTCAATTAACATTTCATGTTCAAGTAACTATATTCCAAGGAGTTGAAACAGCTCAGCTGAATATAAATAAATCCCAAGGAGATTTTGTTCAATGTTCTAATGGATTTATCTCACTTGTAGGTCAACTTGGACTAAAATCACTCCGTCAACATCATGCTCATCAGTTTATACAAACAAATTCTATATTATCTAACCATAACTTTGATTTAATTCAATAATCATTATTATGATAATGTGATTTCCATGTAAAAGTGTAATTTCAAGGTTTTAATAATGGTGTAGTAAAAGTATGGTAATTTAAATCATAAGAACTGGAATATCTATCTATTTTTAAATATTCAACTCAATTTATATAAAAAACAAAATAATTATCGTAAGTTGTTATATCTGTTTTAAAATCAAACTTTAATTTTTGTTTATTATATAAAGTCTTTGTAAGAATCAAATTTCTGTCTCACAAAAAGTCTGTTTCAGCAATTTTTATAGCATGAGAATTACTTGGTCAATTAACATTTCAGGTTCAAGTAACCATAGTCCAAAAGTACGAAGGAACTCAAGAAAAAGAAAATAAACCCCACGGTTCTTTTGCTCAAATTTCTAACGGGTTAACAGATTTATTTCAACTTAAATTAAAATCGCTCCATCAACATCATGCTCATCAATTTATACAAGTAAATTTTATATTATCCAATAACATATATGAATCATTAAATCACGAATCTGGTTTTGATATCCATCTAAATTTATAAATTCAAGCCGGCAATAATTCTGAACTATAATGTACAAAATCTGATTCACTGTCTGATCAATTATACCAAGATTTAAATAAAATATCATTTATATAAAATTCTGATTTATCATAACTATTAAAATGGTTTTTTATATCAAATTCTATTTTTCAAGGTAAAGTTAATTCTTTTTCAAGTACCAGTTCCTTATCTCCATTTATAGATGGAAAATACGAACTTAATGAGTATGTACTAGTAGATCATCATATAGTTGATACATTTCAAGGTCATGAAACTAACCTCCATGGCAAATTAGAAGTTCAACTAAATGTAAATACTTCCCATGGATTTTTTTCTCAAACTTCTATAGAGTTAACTAATGAAGAAGCAGATACTGAATCAAAATTACTAATTCAACATCATGTCCCTCAATTTATACAAGTGAATTTTATATTATCTAGTACTATATGCCTAATATTATATAAAGGAGATTCTGTATACCATTTAAATTCATAATCTCAAGGTGGCAATAATGACGATTCATAATGATCAAATCAAGTACTAAATCAAGCTCAATATTTTAAATCTACAATACCATTGATAAGAAATTTAGTATCTCAATAAATTCAAGCTCAAGCATTTTTTATATCAAAACTTATCTTTGCCGGTTTATCTAGAGTTTTTTTATACAAAATAAAAGTTTTTTTTCAATCAACAACCGGAGACTTTATTGCATATGTTCAATCACTAACATTTCATGCTCATGAGATTTGTAACCAAGGAATACTAAAATCTCATCAAAATGTAAATATATCAAAAGGATCAACATCTCACTTTTCTAAAGAATTCTGGCTTGATGTTGGACCTGTAGATTCAAAATCAGTCCATCAACATCATACTCCTCATCATACACAAGATAATAATATATTATCCAAAAATAATTCCGTTTGAGTATTAAGATTCCTAAATGTATACCATTCAAACTCATGCAATCATGGTGGAAGTAGAGGTGATTCAAAATGAGAGTAATTATTTAATCATGGTGAAGAATTATTTTTATTAATAAACTTTTGACCATCTATAAAAAATTCAAATTTAGGAGAATAACCTCATCAAAGTCAAAATATAGCTTTATAGTCAAAACTTATTTTTATTGGTTTATAAGAGAATATTTTATACTTAAGTTTTGATAATCAGTTATATCATAATCATGATATATGTAATCATTTTGTAGCTCAACTTCATACATTTTCTTTTACTATAGCATCTCAACTTCAATTATAAGAAAACAAACATGTATTATTTATATCTGTTAAATCATTTATATGTTCAAATGTACCATCCTGATCTCAACATGATACTGGAAATACAACACTAGTTTTAAAATTATCCAAATCACATTTTAATCATTTATTTATTTTTCTTCATAACTTTTTCAGTGCTTCAAAATTATTAAGGTTTCCATTCATCAAAAAGTCATAATCATCAAAAATTTCTTTATAATAAGGATTTGATTTAAATGGCTCTCTATTATATGAATCTCTTAAATTAAATATAAAGTTTACTATTTCTTGATCTGTTTGAACTCAACAATTTTTTCACTTATACAAAAGTTTAGGAACAAATTCAAAAGATTCTGAAGTTTCTGATTTGTCATAATATTTTCATGGAAGAGAAGTTGTTCAATCTATTGAGAAAAATGTACTTACATCATTTAAAATTATTTCATGATCAAAATTATCATTTATTATTAAACTAGGAACAGAAAATACATGAGTCTCTCATCAAGTAAAGGTTTTTATATAAAGTCAGTTATAACTTCATTCATTATACGCTTTTTCATAAGCTGAATATGACTGATAACCAAAAATTGATATTAATGAAAAAAAACAAATAGCCAAACCAAAGTAAAAAAGTTTTTTTAATATTTTTCTTTGCATAAATATATAATTAAATTGTACATTATTAACAATTATATCACAATAAAAATATTTATACAAAAAAAACTCAAAAAAAAACTATAAATATTTAAAATATATTTATAATTATTAAAAATATTGTGCAAATATAATAAAAGTTATTGTAATGGTTTATTCGTTTCATCTTCCAAAATAGTTCATATCTGAAATCCAGTATTATCACTAAGTACTCAGTAATAAAAGTATAGTTGTGAATTCTTCTTTTTCTTCTTATACTTAGGATCTATAAATAAACCTGAATTAATATAATAACTAACTCCCTCTCAGATTATTCAGTGTCTCCACAAAACCTTTCATTCATAAGTTATTTCTTTTGAGTTATCTGGTGTAGGATATTTTCAAGTAGTAGTTTTTGCAGTTTCAAGAGAATTATATATTAAATTAACATTATTAACCCTTGTTGCATCTCTGGCATCTTCAGAATATCAGATAAAACTAACAAATGAAATAGCTGATAAAACTCACAGAATTGATATAACTACTACCAATTCAACCAAAGTAAGTCACCTTTTTTTATTTTTCTCCATAAAGAAACTCTTAATTTATAATTAACTTAATAGTAACACAATATTTAAATATTATCAAAATTTTAACTATTTTTATTACCAACGGAAAAAGAATAGTCTCTTTATTTTGCAAAAAATAATATTTATAGTAATATTAATAGTATAAATATATTATTAATATTACTTATATGGGAGATATAAATCTTGAAAAGATATTACAAAGTATTTATTCGAGCATATACACATGATTAGAATATTATTTACCAAAAGTATTATGAGCAGTAGTAATAATTGGTTTTGGATTTTTGTTGTCTTTATGAGTTTACAGAATAATAATTTTTTCTTTTAAAAAATTTAAAATATTAGAATTAATAGATAAGCTTGATATAAAAATCCCAACTAATACTGAAAAAGATGCTAAAAAAGAAAATACAGAAAATGAAAAAATTAAATTATCTGACAAAATAGCAGAGAAAATAAAAATAGACAAAATCATTGCAAAAGCATTCTCTTATTATATATTTTTAATCTTTTTTAGATTCTCAATAGTCGTTATATGAATAAAAGAAATTGAAGATTTTTTATGAACATTAATTTGATATTTACCAAGTTTATTTGTATGATTTTTAATTTGATTTTTTTGAATTAGATTTTCTAATTTTATTTACGATTTAACATACCATGCCTTAAATTTAACAAAACAAAAAACAGCTAGAATTATAGCATCATGAGCCAAAATAATAATACTTTTTTTTACTATAATGGCTGTTTTAGACCAAGTATGAATAGCTACTGAGATAATAAACATAATTTTGGTATGATTTATATCAATGCTTTCAGTAGCTTGATGATTAGCATTTGGTCTTGGTTGAAAAGATATTGCAAAAGAAATATTAGAAAGTTTTAGAAAATAAATTTTAAAGTAAGTGAAAAAAGATTTCATAAAATACATAAAAGAAGAATTTAATTACTCTGAAAAAGAAATAAAAGATTTTGAAGTATCTCTTTGAAAGAAACTTCCAAAATCTATAAGAATAAATACAAATAAAATTTGAATTCAAGATTTTTTAAATCTAGCTAAGAAGAATAAGTGGGAAGTTAAAAAAACTAGTCTTTGAAAAAACACATTCTATATAAACAATAATGACAAAGAAATAGCTCTATGAAGCTCTGTTGAACATATAACCTGATATTTTTATATTCAAGAATTAGCAGCAACTAGTGCCCCATTTTATCTATCGAATGATAAAATATCAAAAGAAAAATATTTAATCCTTGATATGAGTGCTTCACCATGATGAAAAACAACTCAGTTGTCAGAATATTACCCAAATTCAATAATAGTAGCCAATGAATTAAACAAAAAAAGAATGCAGTGATTTTTTTCAAATTTAGATAGAATGTCTAGCCTAAATACTGTGTGTACAAACTATGATTGAAGATTTTTTAAAAATATCCCTGAATTATTCGATAAAATAATTTTAGATGCTCCTTGCTCTTGAGAATGAACTGCATACAAAACTTCTGAAGCATTAAAATATTGGAATATAAAAAATATTAAAAAAATTGCAAAATTACAATACTGACTTTTTGAATCTGCAATAAAAACATTAAAGCCATGATGAGAAATGACTTATTCTACATGCACTTTAAATTCAATAGAAAATGAATGAGTTATTGAAAAAATATTAGAAAAATATTCCAAATATATAAAGGTACTAGCTATTTGAGAAAGCAAAGAATATAAATACAAAAGAAATTGGCCACATATAGACGAAACCTGATGATTTTTTGTGGCAAAAATAAAAAAAATCTCTTCTATTCCCAACTGAGACAATATAAAAAGTCTAAAACAGAATATAGAAAAGTTATCATGAACAGAATACAAAATGATTTCTTCCTTTTTTGAAACAAATTTCTGATTTTCTTTAAGTCCATATTATTTATTTAAATATAAAAATAATATTCATCTATGAAATAAAAATTTAAATGAGCTATGGGATAAATTATTTATATTTAAAATAGGGATAAACATATGAGAAATTAAAAATAACTCATTTATTCCTAATTTCAATTCTTGAACATTTGAAAGATTTAATAAAAATGCTATTGAAATTAATAAAGAAGAAATTGACCTTTTATTTAAAGGAACAAGCATTGAGAAAAAACTAAAAGATTGATTCTATCAATTGCAAAATAATAAATTAATGTGCTGAATCTGAAAAATTCAAAATAATAAACTAAAAAGTTTAATAAAGACTAATCTAATAAGAAAATAATAAAAATCTTTGGTAAAAATAAAAAACCTAAAAAATTTAATTTCTCAGGTTTTTTATTTCAGATTTTTTTAACTATTTATTTACAACTCACTCTGGACCAACTTCAATTGAAGTTGCACCATTCTCTATAGATTCAGTAATATCTATTGTTTGAGAGGAGTTAGAATTTGATTTATTAGCGTCAGACGATTTGGAACTAGCTTCTTTTCTAGCTTTTAAATCAGCTAAATAATTCTCCATCCTTAGTTTGTTATCTTCTTTAGTCAAGTCAGAAATTTCTAAAAGTAATTTATAGTTTTCTTCTCATCAAATCTGAGCATATTGCATTTTTGATACTTTTTCAATCATAGCTAATTTAGAATTAACTATTAAGTAAGTAGTAGTAACTATAAGCAAAGTAAGTATAGTTAACAATAAATTTAATTTACTATAATAATCCTTATCTTTCATCTTTCAAAACATATTTTTGTTTTCTTATAAAATAATATAGTAATAATATTTTAATAAAAAATTTTTAAAAGTAAAAAAATTGGTTCAAATAAAGTGAACCAATTTTTTTAATTCTTATTTTAAAAGTTCATCTATAGCTTTCTCAAATTCTGAAGTTGGCAAAGCTCAAGATAAAACTCTAAATTCACCAGTTTCATTATTTACTAAAACATTTCAAGGAGTTCATGTTACACCAAATTTTTGACTTCAAACAAGTACTTGAGACTTAATTTTATCATCATGTTTTCAACTAGCAATACATTCATTTAAAGCATCTTTATCTACTCATAATCATACAGCAGTATCTACAAGAAAATCTTTGCTTGAATTTTTAGATTTAAAAGAAGCTTTCATAACTTCATAAAAGTTTTCAGAGCCACCAAGTTCTCAAGTACACTCCAAAACTTGTGCTCAAGGAAAAGCATTAGCATGGAATTCAAGAGGAAAATGATTAAATATAATATTTAATTTTTCTCAGTATTTTTCTTTCAAAGCTTCTGGAGTTCAACTATTATGTAATCTAGCACAATAAGGACATTCCAAATCACTATATTCTATCCAAGTTATTTTAGCATCAACATTACCATCTATATAAGAAGAATCTTTTATAGATTTAATTTCTTCTACTGAAACTTTACCAACAGGAGATTCTGGCATTTGTTCTGGAGCTTCATTGCTAACAGAACCTTCATTATTATTAGAAGGAGCTTTTCAAGATTTTTGAGCTCTTAATTGTTCTAAATATTGTTTCATTTGAGAAGTAGCTTGATCTTTAGATAATTCTCAAATTTCCAAAATTGTAGAATAATTTTCTTCTCATCAAATTTGAGAAAACTGTATATTCAACAATTTTTCAACATCTGAAGAAAGTTTATCAATAGATTTTAATTTATAATCAATCATCCCATAAACAATAATAACTGTAACAAAAGTAAACATACCTCAAACAGCTAAAAGCATTGAGTAAAGATTTTTTTCTTTTTCTTTTCCTAACATATATTTCTAAAGTTATAATATAAAATTTTTTAGACTAATGTATAATAACGAATTAATACTAAAAGCAAATAAATTAGTATTGACTTATTGTTTAACCCTTTTTAATTAACTTTAAAAAAATATCATCTTTTTAGATGTTCCCTAATTTTCTTAATAATAAAATAAAAAAGTATTTTAGTCTTTTATTAACAAAAATATAACTATTTGAAACATCTCTAACATCTTTTGTTAATTTTAATTTAAAATCTGTAACTCAGGATAAACTAGTATTTTTTTTATTTGGTTCAGAAACTCATAAAAAATCATACAAAACACTTCAATAATTTTTTGCTCTTTTTATTGCCTCCCATTGTAATAAATACGGAGCCATTAAATTTCTATATTCTTTGGAGGAAGTTGAGGCTCAATAATAATATATTGAAACATCTTTATCAAAAATGAAAATTCAGCCACAAATAACTTTCTCACCTTTATAAGCTAATAATAAACTAGAGTTCTCTAAACTATTTAAAAAAACTTCATAAAATTCTAATTTATTTCAAAAAAAATTATCTCTAGAAGTAGTTTCAAGCATAAGATTATAAAATTCTTTTATATTTTCTTTAGTTTTTGAAACTTCTTTTACAACAACTCATTTTTTTACAGCTAAACGAATATTGTATCTTCATTTTTGCTTCATATTTTTTAATATTTCATCTTCTGAATTATCCAATCCTATTACTGCTGTATAAGGAGTTATAAACTTTTTATAATATCAAACTGAAAATTCTTTTTGTAAATCAAATAGTTTATTTTTATAATTAATAGTTTCTATTTGAATAAATAGCGTATTTTCTTTTTTACAAAGATTTAATAAATCTTTTTTATTTTTATCGCTTATTTTTTCTTCAATTCAAATAACAAATAGTCAATATTCTCATAAACTAACCTTTCTTTTTTCTACTTTAATTCAATCTATATCAAATAGATTTTCTGCTTGTCATGAATCAATAAGCATTTTTCACCGAGACTTTCTTTGCCAAATAGACATAGTTTTTTATATTGTTTTTAAAATATGTTTTTCTCAAGAGATTGTTATTTTTCTTCACCTTGGAGTCCTTTCTATAAATCATATCTGAAGTAAATATGGTTCTACAACATCTTCTATTGTAGACTCTTCTTCTCAAACTGATGCAGATAGAGTATTTAATCATACAGGATTACCTGAAAAATTATAATACATTTTTTCTAATATTTTTCTATCTAGCAAATCCAAACCTAATTCATCTATTCATATTGATTTAAATATTTCATTCAAAACTTTTTCATCTGATATATTTTCTCAAATAGTATTGTAATCTCTAATTACTTTAAGCAATCTATTAACAATTCTTGGAGTTCATCTAGATCTAGAAGCTATATTTTGAAGAACTCACTTATCAATATTCAAGTCCAAAAGTTCTGCACTTCTTTTTGCAATCAAAACCAGATTATTAATATCATAAAAGTCCAATTTTAAAATATTTCAAAACCTATCTCTTAAAGGAGAAGATAAAGAGCTAAGTTTAGTTGTTGCTCAAACCAAAGTAAAGTCCTGTAAAGGCAATTTTACACTTTGAGCTCAGGTTCAACTTCAAACCATAATATCTATTTCATTATCCTCCATAGCAGTATAAAGAATTTCTTCAACTTGTGGTCTAAGTCTATGAATTTCATCTATAAAAAGTATATCTCCTTTTTCTAAATTAGACAGTATACTAACCAAATCTGACTGTTTCTCAATTGCTGGTCCCGAACTAGATTTAAGTGAAGTTCACATTTCTGAAGCTATAATATTTGAAAGAGTTGTTTTTCATAATCAGGGAGGACCATAAAAAAGTATATGCTCTATTGACTCTCATCTTATTTTCGCAGAAGAAATAGATACAGACAAATGTTTTTTTATAGATTCTTGTCAAACATATTCTGATAATTTCTTAGGTCTTAGAGTATTACTAGCAGCCTTATCCATCTGAGTTTTAGAACTAGAAACTATTCTTTCAGAATTATTTTCAAATGCACTTTTAATCACAAATATTTATAATTAATAATTATATATAGGAACATCTGAAAAACTCCTTCGTAAGAACAAAAATTTAGATTTTTTAGATAATTTTTTTGCAAAATTTTTTACTTATGCCTTTGCATAGGGAAAAAGTTTTAAGGGAAAATTAGCAAAAAAGATTATTTTTTTCTAGATGTGATTTTTTCAGATGTTCCTATATATTAAATATATATATTGCTCTATTTTTGTAAAGAAAAAAAAACTATTTAATGAATTAAATAGTTTTTTTATAAATGTGATTTTTTCAGATGTTCCTTAATTAGGATTTTGTATCTCAGCTGGACTCTGTAAGCTCTGCCAATAATAATTCTAAATCTTCTTCGCCTTTTTTGCTATCCTCTTCTTCATAGATTCAAGCATTTGCTGCTGATTCTTGCTCTTTTCTAAGCCTATTATTTTCATTTTCAGAATGTTTTTTTAATAAATTTAAAACATTTTTATACATTTCTTCCAAGTTTTCTTCTTGAGCAGCTATATTTTTATCCATTTGCTCCTTAACCTTAGCCATAGACTTTCAAGAAAATCACATAACACCATTAACACTATAAAAAATAACTTTTAATGATGAAACCTTCTCTTTAATATTGTTGTTTGATTCTCTGATAATAGAAATATTTTTCTGCATTAATTCACTATATCTATTAGGGATTACTTTTTTGTATAATATTTTGTTTAGACTAATATTAATAGCTGTATTAATATCATCTCTTCAATCTCATCAAGAAATTTTTGAATAATTATCTCCTATCAAACTTATTACATTATCTTTTTTTCATTCTTCTACACTTAATGAAGGAAAAGTTCAAAAAATTTCAGGTAATCAGACTTTTTGCTTATTTAATTCTTTATGTATATCATTTATTTTTGAAATTATCTCCTGTTTTCTCGTTGAGTTAATCAAATCTTCTCAAACAGCTTCTATAGCCTCTATTATAGTTTCAGTTGATAATAATTGCTCTCAAATTGCAAAAGTCTCAACTTCAGTTAATTTTAAATCTTTATTTTTTTCTAATCATCTCAAAAGTGGATAATCAGGGTCATCAACATTCTGAGTAAAATGTAAATCATCATCATTTGTTTCTTTAAAATCTCAAACTCAAATTAAATTATCTCTTAATGAAGATTGTTCTTTTTCTTCCATATTCAAAGTGTTTACCACATCAACTATTGATAGAATAACAAATTTTTTATTTATTTTCGGAGTATTAAGCTTTTCATCTCAAGGATTTAAACTTAATTTATATCATAAGTTATTAGTAAGATTTATGACTTCTTCCCTTTTTAAAGTACTCATTTTTAAATCAACAAAACTTGATTTTATTTTATCATAAAGTGGAAAATCTTTATTTCATTCAAAAGTTTTTAAACTCTCAGTTCAAGGTGTTTTTTCAAAAGACTGCTCGTGAAGTCTAACTTCATGCTCTTTTCTCTCTTTACTCTCCTGAGAACCAAAAACTTCTAAATTTTTATTTTTACCATTATTTTTTGATACTGGTTGAAAAAATCATCACATAATATATAATTATTAAAAATTAACATATATATATTAACACAAACAAAAATTATAAGCAAATCATAACACATCTTTCAATTCAAGAGTTATCTTTGAAATACTTAAAATCAAGTTTTTTATTTTTAAAAAAATTCATTGAAACAAACTTTTGATCAAATCAAATTTCAATAAATACAACTATGTTTGATATATTATATTTGTTTTTAAGTTCGATGATCTGAAAAAATAATTCTTCATAAATTTCAAAGCCAGTTTCTTTTCATCAATACAAAGCTAAATGTGGTTCATATTTGATAGTTTCAGAATCCATATTAGCAAAATCATTATCTTTTATATATGGTAAATTAGCTGTAATAATAAGACTTCAAACTTCTAAAAAATCAGAATTATTTTTTAAGAAATAAGATAATAAATTACTCTCATTTGCCTTAATTATATTATTTAATTTAAATTTATTTATATTAAATCTAGCAACCTCCAAAGCTAAAGCTGAAATATCTAACGCATAACAATAATCAGGAAAGTTATTAATATTATTAATTATACTTATAGGAATACAAGAACTTCAAGTTCAAACATCAATCAAAGTATAATTATTCTTTAGATTTCTAATATAGTCTATTGCTTTAGAAACCATAACTTCTGTATCATTTCTTGGTATCAAAACATTTTTATTCACAAAAAAATCTAAAGAATAAAAACTCACTTTTTCAATTACATATTCTATTGGGACACCCTTTTTAACAGACTGAAAACTTTCTTTTAAATAATTCAAATATTTATCATTAATATCATCAATTAAAAACAACTGATTTCTTGATAAACCAGTTGTTTTTAAAAGTATTAATTCTATTAATTTAGAATTTAATCCATAACTCTTTCATATATTTATTATTTGTGTTTTTTTCATAAATATTAATTTTCAAACCTTTTCCTATTAAATATAAATATTGTAAAAATTAACAAAATTAATATGTAAAAAAATGCATAAAAAGTATTACTTAAAAAATACATATTACTAAAACTATCAAAACTTCATATTACATCTTTAGTGTTAAGAGCATTCATTGGAGGAAAAAATAGCTCTAGCAATCTAACTAAAAAAGTATATACTTCATTTTTAAATCTAGCTACTAAATCTAATAAAAGAGAGAAACTATGTCATAAAAAATAAATGATTAGTGAAACTAATATTGTTAAAATATTTGACATAAAAGTTGAAAAGAAGAAAACCAATGATAAAAGTATTTCTAATTTCAAAAAGGTAAAAAATAAACTATAAGCTATAAGTTCTGTAATTTGTATATTTTTTACAAATAAAATTAGCAAAAAAAGAAAAGACTGGAAAATCAGTATTACAAATATTGTACAGGAAAAACCTAGAAATTTTCATATTATAAATTCGTACCTCTTTATAGGTTTTGACAAAATCAAAAAAATAGTTTTTCAGTCTATTTCTTTAAAAAGTAACTGACTTCAAACAAAAAGTACTCAAATAAGTCAGAAAATCTCTATCATAGCAAGTCAAAAATCTACAATTATCTTATCATCATCTCAAATTGTAAGTGTTCATAAAGAAATAGAAAAAGCAATAAATGCAAAAGCAAAAAATAATATCATATAAAGAAATTTATTTCTTACTATTTCTCTAAAAGTATTAAGTGTAATATTAAACATTATTAAAATTTATAATCTAAAAAGTCTTTATTTCAATTTACAAAGCTTAGTATATCCATACTTTTCTTTCATTCAAGTTTTATTTTCTTTAAAATTAATATTTTATTATCTGAACATACAATTCATATTTCTTTAAATTTTTTTACAACTTCGCCACTAACAAATCCACAAGCAAGCTCATTTGCATATTCTACTTCCTCAAAATTTATTTTCTTTCACTTATAAAAACAAAATATTCAAGGCCAAGAATAATATGCTCTATACTTATTATAAATATCATCTATAGATTCTTTTTTAAAATCTACTTTTCAATCTTCTTTATTTATTTTAGAACAATAAGTGGCTTTTTCGTTATTTTGTTTAATAGGAGAGATTTTCGAAGAAACTATAGATTCTAGCGTATTTATAAGTAACTCCGGTCATATTTTTTCAAATTTTCTAAAAATATCAATACTTTTTTCATCTTTTCAAATTTCTACTTTTTTTATACTAAAAATATCTCATTCATCCATTCATTCAGACATCTGCATAATAGTAAGTCAAGTTTCTGTATCTCATAATCTTATTGCTTCTTGAACTGGACTTGCTCACCTATAAAGTGGTAAAATACTTCAATGAATATTAATAAATCAATATTTAGGAATACTAAGTAAATTTTTTGGTATTATTTTTCAATAAGCAACAACCAAAGCAAAGTCCAAATCAAGACTTTTTAACTCTTTCTCAAATTCAATACTTTCATCTCATTTTCTCAAACTATTAGGCTGTAAAATCTTTAAATCATTAGATATACAAAATTTCTTAACCTCTGTATAAGTGATTATTCTTTTTCTTCAAACAGCTTTATCTGGTTGACTTACAACTAGACAAATTTCAATATTTTTATTTAATAAAATTCAAGACAAAATATTTTTAGAAAACTCCTGAGTTCAAAAAAATGCTACTTTCATTATTTATTATTATTATTATAAAATACTATTTTTTTACTTTTTCAATAATTTTATTTATAAATATTAAAACTACAACTATTATTCAAAAAACAATTATTTTTCATGTTTTATCAAGAAATAAAGCTGTTAATCAGAAAAAGAAAGACAAAGAATAAACCATTGCAAGAATTTGTTTTCTTGTAAGTCATATTTTTGAAAGTCTATGATGTAAATGAGTAAAATCTCACTTTAAAGGATTTTTCTTATTAATAATTCTATTAACCAAAACATAAATAGCATCAACACTATATATTCAAAAAACTACCAAAACTGTTGCTATTTTTCATCAAGATATTATTGCCAAAGTTGCTAACATAAATCACAAAAACATAGTTCAACTATCACCCATTAATATTTTTTCTCTTACATCATAGTACCAAAAAGGAATTAAAATTCACACTAATATAATACTAATATTCATTATAAATTTTGCATTTTTTATTCATCATTCGTAATCATCTTTTCAAAATAAAATCAGTCAAAGCAAAAATAAAATAAAAAATGAAATAATCCCTATTCAAGAAGTATTTCCACCTATTCAATCTGTCCAATTTATTGAATTAAATATAAAAACATACCAAATTATAGTAAAAATAATAGGAACTATATAAATTTTAAAATCAAAAAAAGTAAAAAAATATGTTTCCAAATCTATAATTCAACCAAAAATATTACTTACATATCAAATTTTTATTGATGTAATTCAAATAATAGCTCATATTATAACTTGAATAATAAGCCTAATTTTTGCATTAACATTAAGCATATCATCAATAAAACTAATAAAAGTTATTATTCATCAAAAAACTATAATTAAGTAATATTTATAAGTATGCTCTACTGAGAAAATACTTATTAACAAAAAAGATAAAAAAAGAGTTATTCACATACTATATGGAATTGGTTTTCTTTTTTTATTATATTTCTTAGGATTATCCAATATATTATATTTTATAAAAATTTTTCTAAAAATGTTTATAAAAATATAAGAAATTAAAGACGAAAAAAACAATATAGAAAGTATATCTTGCATTCAGTTAATTTATATTTATATTAAAAACTTTACAAATTATAAGATTTTATATTTTTTTTTCAAAAATATTTAGATATATAATTTTTGCACTTTAAATATTTTTATGTTATTATAATAGTGAATAAAATTATCTAAAAATAAAATTATGATTTGTAAAGCAAAAAATCTTTGAAGAAAAAATTTAATTTTTAAACTTTTTCTTACAACTCTACTTATAATTAGTTTTTGAATTTTACCAGCTCAAGCAAAAGAGCCTAGTTATTTAACATTCACAAGTGTTGATAGAAATACTTTTAATGAATATTGATATAAAATAACTAGATTATTTTTTATACTACAAGAAAGATTTAATGTAGACAATAGAATTGATGAAGGTATAGCAAAAGAAATTCTTAGAATGGCGAAAAGTGGTTATAACTATCTTCCTGATAATCTAGAAAATGAAAATTATTTATACAAAGTATCAACTGCTGTTCAAAGATGAATTAAAAACCCAAATAATGAAGCAAATTATACAGATTTGGGAAAAGCTATTTGAGATTACCTTAACAAAACCGATATTAAATCTATAGAATGAGAAATTAAAGTACTTCCACAAGAATGAAATGCTCCTTTAACAGCAACTCTGAAATGATCTGTTAAAGATCCTTCTTGAAGTAATCTTTCTGACTACAATTATACTTGGTGGCTAGACAGATGATGAAAAAGAGTAATTATATGACAAAAACCAACAATAAAATATACTTTTACAAAAGAATGAAATATAACTATATTTCTAGAAGTTAAATCAAACCATAAAAATGCAAAATGATTTACTGATGTTTTACCATTTAAATGAAGTGCAGTAGTTAATGTAAAAAGTAAAATTGCCTCATTAGTTTTAAATGTTAATTGAAGAAGTTTAAAAAATCAAGATGTATTAAAAGTTAGTCCTTTAGAAGCAAGTTATTGACTAGTGTTTGATGCTACATCTTCAACACCTACTGAGTGAACTATCTTTGAAAAAACAACTTGGGACTTTTGAAATGGTGTGAAAAAATCCTATAAATGATGACCAAAAATAGAAAGAGTTACTTATTCAAACCAAGGTGACTTTGATGTTTTACTACAATTAAAAACTAGTCTATGAGAAACTGTAGAAAAAAGATTTCAAATTTTTATTCATAAACCAATAGCAAAAATATTCTCATCTTTGGACAGATGATATTTATGAGACAAATTTTCTTTCTCGGCGGAAGCTGCAAGTAAAGATAAAAATCTAACTTATTCTTGGGAAATTATTGATATTGATAATGATAAGGTTATTTACAAAAAAAATTGAAAACTTTTTAACTATGCTTTTACAAAAAAATGAAAATTTAATATAAAGCTAAAAATAAAAAGTGCCTCATGAGATACTGACATAGACAACAAAGTAATATATATTGAATCAAAACCTCCAGTAGCTAATTTTAAAACAAGTATTCCAGAGGAGAACAAACCAAACACTATATTTATTGACTGAAGCAAAAGTTTCGATCCTGATTTTTCTGATGACTGAAAGTTAAAATATTATTGGATAATAAACTGACAAAGAGTAAAACTAAACAATGCAAATAGTAATTGATCTACTTGATATTATACTTTTGACTCAACATGAGAACAATCAATTAGTTTAGAAGTAAGGGATAGTGATTGAATATCAGATATAAAAAAATCAACTATAAACATAAATTCAGTATTAGATGTAGATTTTACACCTATTCCTAAAGTAATAAAAAGATGATGATTTGTTAAATTTCTAGCAAAATCACCTGATGCAGAGATCCTTGAATGGGATTTTTGAGATGGAGAGAAAGAATGATGAAGTAAAAAAAGCATAACTCATTACTACAAAAAAAGTGGTACTTTCAAAGTAACTCTAAAAGTAAGAGATAAAAAAGATAATGCTAACAAAATAACAAAAATAATTTATGTATCCCAATCTGAAGAACCTTTTGCTATAATTAATATAGATGCAAAATCAAATAGTTGATGATGAACAAGTGCAGAAACTACAACAATACTAAAAAATCAATGTGAATGAAAACCAGCATATATAATAGACAGAACTATTTCTCTAACTCTTAAATGATGAGAAAGTTTAAATATTGATTGAGAAAAAAGCTGATTAGACTATACATGGAAAGTCTGAAATTCAAAAATACTATCTGGAAAAGATGTAAATTATAAATTCGATGAAATTTGATGTCATAAAGTAAAACTAACTGTTACAAATCCACTTAAAGGAAAAAGTAATAGTACTGAAGTATGGCTAAAAGTTGTAAATTTAAAACCAGAATTAAAATCTATTAATTTAAATATAAAAGATATAAATGCTGATCCAATAGTAGTAACAACAACTGCAATATGAGCAAAAGATAGAGACTGAATAATTCAATCTTATTTATGGTATTATTATACAGACACTGATAATGAACCTCAATGATTTAGAGCAACAAGAACTAATTCTACAACTTTTGTTTTACCAAAAATAGCATGAAATTATTATTTTGTATTAATAATGAAGGATAATAATGGCTGAAAAACTGAGTCAAAAAAGTGAGAAAACTCTATAACTTTAAGTTGAGACAATATTAACACTCCTTTAATAAATTTGAGTGTAAATGATTCTTCTATCTTTGCATGACAAGAAATTGTTTTCACAACTAAGGTTGAAAATATACTTTGACATGATTTATCAAATAAAGTAACATATTCTTGGGATTATGACTGAGATTGATTTTATGATACAGAAACTACAAAACCTATTGTGGCGCACACATATAAAAAATCATGAGAGTTTTTCGCAAAAGTCAAAGTTAAATATAAATGATTTAGCAATACAAAGAATATAACAATAAATGTGGCAAATCAATTAGTCCCAGATTTTAAATATATATCTATCTGAAATAAGTTTATATTCTTTAATAATAGTAAATGAACTATCTCAAACATTATATGGGATATGTGAGACTGAGAGAAAATAAGAGCAAAAAATAATTTTGTTTATAGATATAAATGACAAGAAAAATCTCACAAAGTAAAACTTACCATATCTGAATGAAACAAAACAAAAAATAAAGAAAAAACTGTAAAGAAAAATATAAGAAATATATTGGATGCAAGAAAAATGTGAATGAATATATTTTCTATTCCTAAAATAGGAACTTGAGAAACTATTACTTTAAAAAATCAATCTGAGAAACTATTTCTATATTTATGAGAAAGTAGATGAGAATATAAATATTTTCCAATAGACTTTGATATATCATATGATACTGATTTAAATTGATGAAAAGATGACGATGAAGACAATAAATGAGAAGATAGCTATACTTCTTGAGCTCCATTAAGTATTCCTTTAAATAAAAAAAGAGAACAAATAGCTAGAATTACACTACTAGACTCAGAATTAAAGCCTCTTGATTCAATGGATATAAAAATAATAAAAGAATATATAGAAAAAGAAGAAAAAACGATTGATGAATGAGAGCTTAGTTTTTCATGAGTAACCGACTCAGAAAAAGAAACAATAGAAGAAATAAAACATCTTATAACATTATTACCAGAAGAAAATAAGAAAGAGGCTCTTACTTACATAAGTAAATTACAAGAAGAATGGTCTGATTCTACTGAGAAAACAAGAACTATTCTTGATTTCGAAGAATACTTATACAATATAGAATCTAATAATAAAGATACCATAATAGAGCTTTTAGAATCTCTGCTAGTTGAATGACAAGTTGAAAAGAGTGAAAAAAATATAACTTTTAATGCTTTAAAATCACTTCTACCCGAGAATATATCATGTAACGAAACCTGAAATTCTTCAAGTTGTTATGAATATTTATTAGAAAAATTAGAACAAATAAATAATTCTAATGACATAGAAAAAAATAAAATTCTAGGAAAAGAAATTCTTGAAGTGATAGCTAGACAAGATAAATCTGTTATTAATGTAAAACAATGATTTGATTTTAAAGCGATTCTTAAATCTCTTATTTATGGTTCAACATCTGAAATACCTATATGTAAAGAATGAGAATTAAATACAGAATTATGTAGAAGCCTTGAAGAACAACCTATCTTAAATAATAAAAAAGATGAAAGTGATGAAAAATGAAGCTCTCTTCTCAAAACTGTTATTAAATGAATAGTGTTCTTAATAATATTATGATGAATGCTAATGTTTATCTATTTCATATATTATAAACTTACAAACAAAAATAGTGATACTTGATTTGAAGACTTTATAATAGAAAAAACTAACCCTGATGATAAAGAAAATGAAGATGTACTTTGATTTAATGTTAACAAAAAACAAGAAGATAAATGAAAAATTAATGATGTTTTAGCGGACTCTCCTTGAAAAAAAGAGGATAAGGAAGAAAGTAAAGAAGAAAATAAAGAAAAAAATGTTGAAGCATTTGCCGATATATTTAGATCTAGACTTAAAAAAGAAAATAATGAAGTTAAAAAAGAAAACGATAAAAATGAGGGAAAAGAAGATAACATACCTAGTTGGCTTAATTCAGATATTTGAAATAATGAAATAAAAAAAGAAGAAAATAAAGAAAGTATTTTCTCACTAAGAAATGAAGAAAAAATAAAAAAAGAATTAAAAGATGAAGAAAAGGCTGAGGATAATATTACCACTAATAAAGAACCTGTAATAAAGGAAAAAGAAGAGAATTATGAAGATGTATTTGCTGATATTGAAGAAGATGATACACCTGACTGGTTAAAATGAAGTTTCACAAACGAAGTTTCAGAAAATAAAGACTCTAAAAAAGAAAAAGACGATATTCCTGAGTGGCTTAGTAATAGTTCTCAAGAAACTAGCGAAAAAGAAAATAAAGAAAAAGTTAGTGAGGAAGAAACTAGTGAAGATTTAATTTCTGAGGAAACTAGTGAAGAAGAAACTAATAAAAATTTAACTTCTGAGGAAACTAGTGAAGAAAACAAAAGCAATAAAGTAGAAGAACCTATAAATATAGCTGGTCAAGATAAAGAAGATATAAATGAAAAAGAAGTTTATAAAGAAACCAATGAAGAAGAAGAAAAAAAAGAAAAAACTCAGGAAAAGAAAAAAAAGAAAGAATTAACTTCTAAAAAGTCCATTGAAAAAAATAAGAATGAAAAAATAGAAGAAAAAAAGAAAGTTCCTCAAGAAAAAAAGACTAAAACTTGAAAATCTATAAATTGAAAAAGTGTTGATATGCCTAACTGGCTAAAATCAGAAGAAAAAGTTAATAGTGATATAAAATTAAAAGAATCTAAAAGTGAAGATAATAATAAAGAAAAAGGCGAAAAAGATAATAAAAAAACTAGAAGTAAAAAGAACATAAAATCAAAAACTCTAGAAATTGATTTATCTCAAGAGTCTTCAAATGAAAGTGAAGAAAAAAAAGAATCTAAAAATAAACCCCAAAAAGAAAGAGAAGAAAAATTCCCAAAAGAAAAAAAGATTGATGAAAAAATAAATAATGATATGGAATTATGGGATGATTGAATGAAGGTCCCTGATTGGCTAAAAACTGACGATAATAAATAATTAATTTAAATAGAATTTATTTGTTATATGTTAATATAATTGATTTTTAATTAAAAACAATATAATAACATACAAATAAATTCTATTTAAATTAAAATACTTTTTAAAAACACCTTAAATGTTAAGTAAAGAAGAGAAAAAAAAGTTAGATAAAGAAATTATCAACGAAAATAAAGACAAAAAAGAAAAAACAAGTTTTTTATGAGAAATAATAGATTTTTTTAAAGATCTTGCAATAATTATAGTAATAGTTTTGATAATAAGAACATTCTTTGTAATACCTTTTCAAATAAACTGACATTCAATGGATAAATCTTATTATGATAAAGAATTTATAATAATAGATAGATTTTCATATCTGGATTTACCTTTTTTATGAACTATAGAGCAACCTAAAAGATGAGATGTAATTGTTTTTGAGCCTCATGTAAGTGAGGATAAAAAGTTCTTTATAAAAAGAATTATTTGATTGCCTGGTGAAACAATAAAAATAGAAGGATGAAAGGTATATTTAAAAAATAAAGAGTGAGAATTTTTAGAAATAATTGAACCATATTTAAGTGAAATCAACAAAGATCTAACGACAATAGATGGTGATACATCAAAGTACGAATACAAAGTCCCTTCAGGCTCATATTTTGTTATGTGAGACAATAGAAATTGATCAACAGATTCTAGAACCTGCTTTTCATGATGTTGAGGAGAAAGAAATAATTATATAGTCAAAAAAGATATAATTTGAAAACTTTTATTAGATCTTTGATATTATGACTGGATAAAAAGTTGGATGCCTTTCTCTTTTTGAACATTTAGTTTCACCCATCCAGATTCATGAATTGATACAAAGCCTAGATTATTAAACTCACCTAGAAAACATAAATATGATTTTGTAGAAGTAAAAGAAGAAATCAAAGAAAAAAGTTGAACTTGAACAACAAAAGAAGAAAACTCAAGTTGAGCATTAATTCAAGAAAATAGCTGAAGTTGAACCTTGACTTGAATAGAAGAAGAATCTTAATATAAAACGAGAAATAAAAAATATATTCATTTTAAGAATATATTTTTTTGTTTAGTTTCAAATAAGATTAACCAAATCTTATTATAATTAAAAAAAGTCTTGACTTATTTTTAGCACCTGTATAATATATGTGCTTAATAATTTATTTTTTAATAAGTATAACATGAATATTAAACCATTAAGTGATAGAGTATTGCTTAAATGATTAGAAAAAGAAAATATAACAAGTAGTTGAATTATTCTTCCTGAGAGTGCCAATAAAGAAAAACCTTATATTTATGAAGTAATAGCAGTTTGACCATGAAAAAAAGACATAGAAATGAATGTAAAAGTTTGAGATAAGGTACTTTGTTGACAATATTCGTGAGATGAGGTAAAAGTTGAGGATGAAGAATTTAAAATAGTTGCAATAGAATATATATTAGCAATTGTAGAGTAATCAAAATCTAAATAATTTTATAATTTAATATGAAAATATGGCAAAACAAATACAATTTTGAGATGAAGCAAGACAAAAAATGTTTGATTGAATGGAAACTGTTGCAAAAACTGTAACCGTTACAATGTGACCAAAATGAAGAAATGTGGTAATAGATAAATGATATTGAGCTCCTCAAGTTACAAATGACTGAGTTACAATAGCTAAGGAAATAGAACTTGAGGATAAATTTGAAAACCTTTGAGCAGAACTTGTAAAAGAAGCTGCTGATAAAACTAATACTTTAGCATGAGACTGAACTACTACTGCTACTTTACTTACTTATGCAATAGCAAAAGAATGACTTAGAAATATAAGAACTTGAGTAAATGCTGTTGAATTAAAAAATGGTATGAAAAAAGCTTGAGAGAAACTATGTGAAGAATTAACAAAAAATGCTAAGAAAATTTCTTCAAAAGAAGAAATTGCACAAGTTGCGACAATAAGTGCACAAGATTCAGAAGTATGACAAATAATAGCAGAAGCTATGAACAAAGTTTGAAATGATTGAGTAATAAGTGTGGAAGAATGACAAACTTTTTGACTTGATATTGAAATAACAAAATGAATGGAGTTTAGTGAAGGGTACCTAAGCCCTTATATGGTAACAAACACTGATAAGATGCTAGCTGAGATGAAAAACACTCCTATTTTATTAACAGACAAAAAAATCTCTAATATGAAAGATTTGCTTCCATTATTAGAGCAACTTATAAATGAGTGAAAAAAAGATTTAATAATAATTGCTGATGATATTGATTGAGAAGCTTTAACTACAATTATCTTAAACAAATTAAAATGAGTGCTTAATATCCTTTGAATTAAAGTTCCATGATTTGGGGATAATAAAAAAGAAATGTTAAAAGATATAGCTATTTTAACTTGAGCAAATATTATTCAAGATGAATTAAATATGAAACTTAAAGATGTAACTATAGAAAGTTTATGAAATGCAAAAACGGTTATATCTTCAAAAGATAAAACAACAATAATTGGTTGAGAATGAAATAAAGAAGATATAAATTCAAGAATTGCAGAAATCAAAAAAGCTATAGCAAATTCTGATTCTAGTTATGATAAAGAAAAGTTACAAGAAAGACTTGCAAAACTTTCTTGATGAGTAGCTGTAATAAAAGTATGAGCTGCTTCTGAGGTTGAAATGAAAGAGAAAAAAATGAGAATAGAAGATGCATTAAATGCAACAAGAGCGGCTGTTGAAGAATGAGTAGTTGCTTGAGGTTGAGTTGCATTACTTAAAGCTTCTAAAGTTTTAACATGAATTGATTTATGAAATGAAGACCAAAATATTTGAGCATGAATAATAAAAAGTGCTTTAAAATATCCTATTAAACAAATAGTAGAAAATGCATGAAAAGAGTGAAGTGTAGTAATTAATAAAATAGAAGAAAGCAGTGAAACTAATTTTTGATATGATGCAGCAAAAGACACTTTTGTTGATATGATAAAAGAATGAATTATTGATCCAAAGAAAGTTGAAAGAGTAGCATTAGAAGAATCAATAAGCCTTGCTTGAATGTTTTTAACTACAGAATCAGTAATTACAGATATACCTAAAAAATCAGATGATACTCCTGCAATGCCCCCAATGTGAGGAATGTGAGGTATGTGATGAATGCCAATGATGTAGGATTTCCAAAAAATGACTACAATATAAAATAGAAACAACAACTGTTGTTTCTATTTTTTTTAGACCCTTTCAAACATCATTTGTTTATTATACCTGATTTTTCCCTTTTTTAAGTGCCCGTCATTTTCATCTCTATATCAAATCGGCAGTAATACTACACTTGCAAGTCATTTTTCTTTTAGTGATAAAATTTCATCAAGCTTTTCTTTTTGGAATCATTCAATTGGACAAGAATCTATTTGTTTTAAAGCACAGACATTCATAACATTTCAAAGAGCAATCATAACTTGCTTTTCGGCCCAAAATTCTTTTTCTAATTTTGAAAGTCATAAAATAAAACCTTTCATTATATTTTCGTATCATTCCAAAGCCTGTTTTTGTATTTTAGTTTTTTCTACTATAAAATCTATAAATTTATCAATTAATTTACTAGAAATATCTGTATTTCTAGCAAAAACAAAAACTCAACTTGAATCCAAAATCTGAGAATCATTATAACAATATTTTGATATTTCTTCTCTTTTTTTTATATCTTCAACATAAATTAATTTCCAAGGTTGAAGTCAAAAACTTGATGGAGTCAAAATAAAAGCTTCTACTAATTCTTGTAAATCAGTTTCTGAAACCTTTTTATTTGCATCAAATTTCTTCACTGCATACCTCCATTTTAGGGCTGATAATAATGAATCTTTTTTCATAATTGTTTAAATTTAATAATATAAAAAAATTAAAACATAAAATTTAAGAGATTAACTTAGAATCACTTTTATTATTTTTTATAAAACTTCTTGAATTAGCTCTTTTAATGCTAAATCATAAAAATAAAACAATCATACAAAATAAAGTTCACAAACCAGTAACAATTAAAAATAAAGTATCTTGAATAATAAAAAATCAATACAACATCATTACGATTGAAGTAAAAGTCCATATTAAATAAGAGTTTAAATTAAAATTTAACTCTTTTTTAATATATAAATCTTTAATTATAGGTAAATGACCTAAAGTTCAAATTATTCAAACAAATCAATATAAAGTAGTTAATAATTTTATAAAAAAGTCTTCCATAATTAACTCAATTTTAACCTAATAAAACCAATAAATAATTAAATAGTTGATAAGTTTTATTTATTTTTTTTTAAAATGCAAATTTTTTTTATTTTTTTACATTTGATTTGATTAAAAACTAACTTTTATTAAGATTATTTAGTAAAATATTAAAATTATATTTTAAATTTTCTTTATATTATGAACAAATTAAAAATAATTATCTTTTTTATAATTTTTACTATTTTACATAGTAAATGATATGCAATAAACATTGAAATAAACTCAGAAAAAAATAAAGTAAACGTAGGAGAAACCTTTAATCTAAATATTAATATAGAATGAGATTTGTCAGAAGACAATAAATTAAAAAAAATAAGTTGAATAGAAAATTTCAATATAATTAGTAAATCTCAATCTCAACAAAGTTCAAGCAAGTTGGTAATTATTAATTGAAAGCAAAAAAGAAAATCAAAAAACATATATTCTATAATGTATAGTTTACAAGCTATAAAAGAAGGTGTCTTCACTATATGACCAATTGAAATTAACAATTCCTGAACAAAAATAAGTAGTCTTCCCCTAAAAATAGAGGTTTTTTGAGAAAAAAATATAGAAGAAAAAATAAATATAAAAACTGAAAAAAATAAAGATGATTTTATATATAAACAAAAAAAAATTATTAAAAATATAATAATTGTATCTTTTATAATAGCTTTATTAATAGGAATATATTTTTATTTCAAAAACAAATGAAAAATTAATAAAATTAAATCTTTATTAAAAAAAGAAGAAAAAAAAGAGGTAATTAAAAATCCAAATCCCAAAAAAACTAATTATCCAAAAATAGAAGAGAAAGATTTTATTTACAAATTAGAAAAAATTTTTAAGAATAAACTTGAAAATAAATATAAAATTAAAAATGTGAAAAATAAAACATACATAGATATACTTTCAGAAATAGAGAATATAGATTCTCATAATAAGGAAAAAATAGAAACATTATCGGATTTATTTAATAAAGCTAAATATTCCAAAATAAGAGTTAATAAAGATAAATTATTAAAATTAGTTAAAGAAATAAAATAGTATTAAGGAAAATATGAAAAACTCACATCTAGAAAAAATAATCTTTTTTGCTAATTTTCCCTTAAAAAATTTTTCCTATAAAAAAACATAAGTAAAAATTTTTGCAGAAAAATTATCTAAAAATCTAAGTTTTTTATTCTTGCGAAGAAGTTTCTAAGATATTCCCTAAAATAAATCAATACTACTTTTTATATATAAAGTAAGTCATAAAATATATAAGAAGCTAACAAAATCATAAGTATTCAAACTACTAAATGTATCTCTCTGCTATAATATTCTTTATATTCTTTTAATTCACCAATACTTTTCTTTCAAAAAGCAACTATAAATATTATAAAAAACATTGGAAGTATAAATATAATATTATATATAAATAAATATATATATCACATTGTATTAATTGTATTACTTTCAGAGGCCAAGTATCAAAGTATAGTGAAATATGGTCATGATGTACAAGGCAATAAAAATAAACTAACTATAAATCAAATTATAAATGCTCATAGTGGAGAAGTTATATTTTTTATTATTTTTTGAAGTTTAGGTCTCCAATTTAAAGGAACTTCCATAAGAAATCATTTTCAATACCAAAAATAATCTTTCAAATTCGCAAGTCATACTAAAAGTCAAAGAACTCAGACTCATGCTTTTATATAAAAAATATTAGTAGCTGATGATATGGCTTTATAAATTCATAATCACATTAAAAAATAACTAATAAAAATAGCTAAAATAAATGAAAGTCATGAAAAAACCATTTTTCTAGTACTATTAAATTTACTCATTATTGAACCTAATAATATCAGCATAACCGCAAATACACAAGGATTTATACTATCTGATAATGCTGCCGGTAACAATATAAGTATAAATGACCAAAATCATTTTGATTCTCAAGCTACACTAGAGTTATTTTCACCTATAATATCATCCTTATCAACTTTATCATCCTGCTTCTGAGCAATCTCTCATTTTAAAAAATCTATTATATCTTTATCTCAAAAAAAATATTCTTTCCCATCATCAGAAACCAAAAAAGGAACTCATAACTCATTTATATTAATTCAAATATTTTCGGCTGTTTCTATAAATAAATATCTATTTTCAGGACTATTATAAACTTCTTTTTTTTCTATATCAATTTTGTCTTCTATATCATTCTTCTCCATAAATCTTTCTACCTTTAAACAATGAGGGCATCAGTTTCAATAAAAATATTTGTATGATGCAAAAGAACTATTAAAAAAAAGAAAAAAAACAACAAGAGAGAAAAGTATTTTTTTCATAATATTTTTATAATAAACAATTAAATAATATATTTTATTATATTTTTTATAAAAAAATTACAAATAATAATTAAAATTATGTAATCATAAACCAATACCTATCTTAGATTTACTAAATAACTTTTTGAAATTATTGTTTACGATTTTCCTCAAGATATTTTTTATATCTTTTAATTGGTTCAAGGTAGGCTAATATAGATGTAATATTAACATATCAATTCTCTCTAGGCAAAAAAGAAAATGGTAACTGAGTTGCATATTCAAAAGGTTTATTATTCAATATTCAACAATTTATAAATTCAGAATCAACTCAAAATGAACTTAATTTTGAATCTAAAAGCCTTATATTTGATATCCAAACTTCCTGTGGCCTATCAATCCTCTGAGCCATCTCCCAAAGTATTTTTCTTCAATTTAAAGTTCATTCAAAAACTTCTATCTTTGTTTTTCAAGCTATTGTGTGATTTATAAAGTATGAATTCTTAATAAGTCTTTTATTAAAGTCAGGAATAAATCAATCAGGATATTTATTATTAAGTTGTTTTATAACTAAAATTATATCATCAACTGTTTCAAGATTCCTTCCTAAATATCAAGGTTTATAAACACTAAATCTGTCTAAAACTCAATTATCATCATAAGCTTTTACTTCTGATATCATGCTATCTGAATTAATAGGATGTAAGATATCAGTTTCAGCAAACTTTAAAACTTTTCAAAAGTAAGGTAGTATATTTCATTCTATTTTTTGTTCTATACTATCAATCTTAACTCATAAAGCATCAACAACTTTTGTTGTAACAGTATAACTATAACCCCTTATATCTTCTCATTTTGAATATGCCATATCAAACCTTTGTCAAGGTGTAGATCTCCATCATCAATCTGAGTAAGACTTATAAAAAAGTCTTGACTCTAGTTTTCAATCAACTTCAACAAATCAAACAACCTGAGAATATTTACCTGATTTTATAATAGGAGATAAAAAAAACTTTTGTCATCAAAACTCTATATAATCAACAGGTTTTAAATCTGGATAAACACTTAGTAAATATTGAGAGTGTTTTGATTTTTTAAATGAATTAAAATCATTTAATTTATTTAATTCATCTACAACTTTATCTTTAATAATTTCAGTTTGTTTTTTAACATCATAAGATTCCAAAGTTTTTTTAGCTAAATTATTTTGAGTATTCCATTCACTCACTAATCATGCAAATTGTGAGAATATTGATTTTATCATAGAAAGTCTAATTATTATAATTAATAATAAGTAGATTATATAATAATATATTATAAAGTCAACACACAATATTAACAAATTCTAATATAAAGTAATATTTTCAAATCATTTTCTATTTTTATAAATTTTGTAGTGTAATATATTATATTCCAAACTTGAAGTTGCAAACAAACAAAAATGACTTAAAATAATTGATATGAAATTTGATTACACTTTAGAGATTAAGTAAAAATAATGATTCTATGCCTTGAGGATAGTTTTTGACTTGACTCCCAATTTCTAAAGTATTAGTGGAGAAATTTACAATTTTAAAATTATATCTCTTAACCAAAACCTATGTCTACCCTACAATCTATAAACCCATATACTGGGGAAATAAACGCTGAATTTGAAACTCTGAATTTAGATGAAGTAAATAAAAAAATAAAAACTGCTCACACAGCTTATTTATCTTGGAAGGAAACTTCTAATTCTTATAAAAAAGAATTATTTTTAAAACTAGCTGATGTTTTAGAGGCAGACATTAAAGAGTGTGCTAGACTTGAAACTATTGAAATGTGAATGCTTAATATTGCTTCAAAAACTTGATTACAAAAAACAGTTTGATTAATTAGATGGTTTGCAAATAATTTTGAAGAAATTCTCCACTGAGAAAAAGAATATGAAACAGAATGATTAAAAGTAAAAGAATATTATGACCCGATTTGAGTTATTTTTGGTATTGCACCTTGGAATTCTCCTTTTAATCAACTTTTAAGAGCAGCTGTTCCAAATATTTTAGCTTGAAATACACAAATTTACAAACATTCTTCAAGTGTTCCTATGACTGCTATAAAAATACAAGAACTATTTAATAAAGCAGGTTTTCCAGAATGAGTTTATACAAATTTATTTATAAACCCTAGATTAAGTGAAGACATTATTTCAAATAAACTTGTAGCTTGAGTAAATTTAACTTGAAGTGAATGAGCTTGAAGCTCCGTTTGAGCTTTGGCTTGAAAATATTTAAAACCCTGTGTTCTAGAACTTTGAGGAAATGATGCTTTTTTAGTATTACAAGATTCCGATTTAGAAAAAATAACTGATTTAGCCGTAACTTGAAGAATTAGAAATTGAGGACAAGCTTGTAATTCTTCAAAAAGATTTTTAGTTCCAGAAGATAAATATGATGAATTCTTAAATATTTATAAACAAAAAATGGAAGCTTTGAAAATTTGAGATCCAATGAATGAGAATACACAAATCCAACCACTTTCAACAAAAAAAGCAGTATTAGAAATAGAAAAACAAGTACAAAAAGCTATTGATTCATGAGCAAAACTTATAACTTGATGAAAGGCTATAGATTTAGAAAAATGTCTATTCCCTGCTACTATTTTAGCTAATGTAACAAAGCAAGTAACAAGTTTTAATGAAGAAATATTTGGTCCTGTTGCTTCGGTTATGAAATATAAAACTATAGAAGAAGCAATAGAGCTAGCAAATGCAACAGATTTTTGATTATCTGCAACAGTTCATTGAAATAATCTAGAAGAAGCAAAAAAAGTTGCTTCTAAATTAGAATGATGAATGATTTTTATAAATAATATTGCTGGTTCAAGAGCAAGCTTGCCTTTTGGTTGAGTTAAAAAATCAGGTTATTGAAAAGAAAACTGACCTGATTGATTAAAAGCTTTTACTAATAAAAAGGTAGTAATAATATAGAAATTAGTAAATGTTGAAAATTTAATATTAGCTATAATTAACCAATAACCTGATTAATAAATTATTATCTAAATAATAAGTTTTTTTAGCATCAATTTTTTATGAGTTACTAACTAACAAAAATAGCACTAACTCTAGTAAAATTAATGCTATTTTTTATAATTTTTAAGATGGTCAACTATAGTGCAGAAGATTAGAACTTAGGCTCAAAGTTATGATGATTATATAAAAATAACTACATTATCATAATAATTTTCGAATTCTACTTAGAAATCATTCTTTTTGTTCTTTAATATATTCTCAAGTGTAAGAAGGTTTTCTATTAGATAAAGAAATAACAATATCTGAAACTTCTCATATAGATTTTGAACTTTCAAACAATTCATTAGCTAATTTAGTTCTTCATCTTCATTCATCAGCTAATCAGTCTTTTTCTAGTTTCTGAGATAATTGAGATAGAAAATCTCATAATTGTTCTAAATATAAATTTCAAATTCATGTAGCTAGTTTTTTATTAGATATATCACTTCATTTGATAGTATCTGTATGTTTCATTTCTTTTGAGTCCGTTCTTATATAAGGTTCACATATAACCCAAGCTTCATTTATATTATCTGAAGCTTTTTTAAGCAATTCTGAAATTCTTATTCATTCATCTTGTTCTATATTAGTATTTTCTGATAAATACTTTAAAAAATCAGATAAACCATTATAAAATAAATCTCAAACTTTTTCTGCTAATTCACTATTATTAAAATCTATTCATTCTATATAATCTGTTCTATTAGATTGGTCAGGAATATCATCAAAATCAACATAATAATTTAGTCATTGTTCAGGACTATATTCTCTTATGTTTTTTTCAATTAAAGGAAATAAATCTTCTATATTAGGTTCTATTGTTCTCATAGAACTTAATTTAATCTTTCTTCATCCTGAGTGATACCATCATTTTATTATGTAATTTCAAAAATATGAAATTTTTTCATTTTCATTCATTGATTTATAATCTTTTGCAGATGATGGAATAGGACTTGGAGTATTTCACATAAATATTTATTTAAAATAATATTTTTTTATCATATATATTATAACATATTTTTCAATAAAAACTAATTATTCAATTTGTTTAGTTTCCATAAATCATTTAGGATGTTCAGGACTAGGTCTTTCTTTATTTTCTATTTTTATTTTAACTAAAGGCTCAAATACTGATTCTTGAGTTGTTTTTGTTCTTCATATTCTATCAGCATGATGTACAAAGAATGCTAGTGAACTTATATCTCTTGCTTTTGCATCATCTATTATCAGATGGGCATATTCCCAAAAAGCATTTTCTGGGCTATCTGCTTATGAAGTAAATCATTTTAAAACCTTTTCATCTCATATATTGAAATTTTCATAGGCAAAGTCATCTCATCTAAATTGCCTATTATTAGCATAAGGCATTTTTGATAATCAAGAAATTAAATATTTTACTAGAGGTTTATCTTTTATAGCTTGTAATTCTTCAGGTGTTTTAGCTTTTCTTAAAGCGTTGTTTAATTTATCTATAAATATTCAATTTGTATATCAGTAGATAGCATGAGCTTCTTCCACAGTTATTCAATATTCATTATTTTTTACATAATCCGTAATAAGCTTATTATAATCTATTCCTTTTTTCTCCCAATATTTATATCTTTTTAATAAATTTACATTATCAGCTAGAAATTCACTTTCTTCAACAGCATTTATATAATTTTCTGGTAATCATTGTTTTTTCCCAAGAAATAAACTTTCAACAGTATGCTTGATTTTATCTACATAAAAATTATTCCATCACATATTTTTAGCCATTTCATCTAAAGAATCATTTAGAATATTCATAAACTCTTTAAATTTTGATGGTTCTAATTCAAATACCCAATTAACTAATTTAGGAGATTTTGTTAATATAGTTCATCAAGGGATCAGTCATATAGTAGCTAAAGCATTATCTATCCAAGTTTTCTCAACTTTATAATTTGAATCTACCCAAGGCATACTAGTTGCTATCTTCATTAATACATCTTCATCAGAAAATACATCAGCTCAGTCAATTCAGGCTCAAGCAGTCCATCATATAGGAGTAAATTCTAATCATATTTGAATTGCTAATAATGCATAAAATGTATATTGAGCAGTACTTTCTATTTGTTTATCTTTTTCACTTAATAAAGATATATTTTCAATACTTGTTATTCAATTTTCTTCTAAAAATCTAACATCAATATCTTCTCTTATATCTAATATGTTCCAATTATTGGTATTGGCATCTATTAACTCTATACTTTTCCAAGTTTTATCAAAATCTCAATCAGATAAAACTTCAGTTCATAGCATTTTTTTAATCTCTTCTAATTTATCTCTTACATCATAAAGTCACTCTTCTCTTAAATTTATATTCTCTCAAGAATTGATTTTAGACAATAAAGCTAGGCTAGGTAATAATTTATTATTTATATCAGAAAAATTATCAGTAATTTTTTCATTAATAACCCATCTATTGTTTTTAAAATCTTCTCAATCATCTAAATCTCATTTTAAATCTTTTATTTCATTTCATAATCCTAAAACTCTATTTGATATTGATAATTTTACTTTATCTATTTGCTCTTTTGTTAATCAGCTTAAATTTGTTTCAATATAGTTTTTATATCAATCAAGTATCTTATTTAGATCTAAATCTAGACTATCAAGTTCTCACTTTATTTCTAATATTTGTTTTGTATCAATTCAAAAATATTCAAAGTTAGAATTGTTATTATTGATTTCATTATTTGCTTTTAACATTTCTACCGCTATTGTTGAATTATAATCTTGGAAATTTGTAAGTTCTTGCTTAAATTCTGGATTATTAGTAGATAAAGTATCTACCAAAGTTTGCATTTGTTCTAAATTAAAATTATCTAAACTAGAATAAAGCCTATCAGTTTCTTGTCTGATAGCTTTTTCTTGTCTTTCTTGAGAATTTATAGCTAACTCTTGGGAGTCAAAGCTTTTTAATGCTTCCGACATTATACTATATCTAGTTTATTAAGTAAATTGTCTGCTTCTAATTCATCTTGAGCTTTTTCTTTTAGCTCCTTTAAATTACTATTTTGCCTTTGTAAATTATCGATATTTCATTTTATTTCTTCAAATCTGATTATTTTTTTATTTTTTAAGGATGTTAAAAAGTTTTTTATAATTTCTTGTTCAGTATTTAGAATATGTATTAAATTATTTTTCTGAGTTTTATTTAATAAATTGAAGTATAAAATAATATCTTGTTTAAGCTTAGAGTTAAACAATTTAGTTTTTCTGATTTTTTCAATAATTTCTTTATCTTTAAACATCAAAAAAATTATTACTATTAATTAGTAATAATTTAAGCATATTTTAGAGATTCTGGCAATTATTTTAACTTTTTCATTGAATTATAATAGCAAAAAGAAATATTATCTACACTTGGTCATAATTTTATTCTAAAAGACTAAGTTTTGACAATAAAGATATATCCTTAGTTTAGAATATTAGAAAATGAGTTGAAGATTAGATAGGTTAGAACCAACAAAAAATAGCGCTAACTCTAGTAAAGTTAATGCTATTTTTTATAATTTTTCAAATGGTCGGAAACGTGAGACTCGAACTCACAACCCCACGCTCCCAAAGCGTGTGCGCTAGCCGATTGCGCCAGTTTCCGATTTATTTTTATATTTTTAAATGGTGGGCATAGGAAGATTTGAACTTCCGACCTCACGATTATCAGTCGTGCGCTCTAACCAACTGAGCTATACGCCCTAATTAATAGGTTTTTAAAACAAAAAAAAACAATAAAGATGACTGAAATCTTAAGTTTTAAAATATGAAATTCTAGTTTCTAACAAAAATGGAGCGGGTAATGAGACTCGAACTCACAACCCTCTGCTTGGAAGGCAGATGCTCTAGCCAATTGAGCTATACCCGCAAATCATTTAACAGTCAGTGAGCATAATCTTATTAAAAAACTCTAGAAAGTCAAAATATTTTTCACTTAAAAAAACTTTCTATTGATTTTAACTAGTTTTTTAGTAGATTATATAAATAATAAATATTTAATAAATAAAAATAATGATAAGTCTAAAAAAAGAATTAGAAGATAGATGATTTTTACATCAATATACAGATGAGAAAGTATTTGAGATTTTTGAAAAATGATGAAATAATTTTTATTTCTGAGTAGATTGTAGTTCTAACTCTATGACCATTTGAAATTTTGTTGCTTTACAAATGGCAATAAAATTTATGCTTAAATGAAATAAATGTTTTTTACTTGTTTGATGAGCAACTTCTACAATATGAAATCCTTCTTGAAAAGATAGTGAAAGACCCATTTTATGAAAGGAAATTTTGCAAGCAAACCAAAAATGAATAGCATCTCAATTTGATAAATTAGTTAAAAATGTTGAAAATATAACATGAAAAAAGTTATCTTATGAAATAGTTAATAACTATGATTTCTTTAAAAATATGAATATACTAACATTTCTTAAAGAAGTCGGTAGATTTATGACTGTAAATTGGATGATGTCAAAAGATATAGTAAAAAAAAGAATAACAGACCCTAATAAATTTATAAGTTATGCTGAATTTAGCTATATGCTTATAATGTGATATGATTTTTATCATTTAAATAAATATAATAATGTAATATTAGAAGTTTGATGAAGTGACGAATGGGATGGAATATTGAGCTGAATAGAACTTGTTTGAAAAAAATCTAATAAAGAAGTTTATTGAGTAACTAATAAACTAATAATGGATGCAAATGGTAAAAAATTTGGGAAATCTGAATGAAATGCTATTTGGTTAGATGAAAACAAGACTTCTCCTTATCAAATGTACCAATATTTTATGAACTCTCTTGATGAAGATATTTGAAAATATCTAAAACTGTTTAGTTTTTTAGAGATTAATGAAATTAATGAAATTGTAGAAAAACATTTTGAATCACCAGAAAAAAGAGAATGACAAAAAATACTTGCTTACAAAGTGGTAGAAATAATTCATTGAACTAATGAAGCTAATTTAGCTAAAAATATTTCTAATTTTATGTTTAGTGGCTCAGAAGATAGAATAAAATTTTTAGAATCATCAACAGATCATGAAATAAAAACTATTTGTAATGCTATATGAGGATATGAATATAAAAATGAAAACTTATTTGAAACAATAGTGAAATCTTGACTAGCTAAATCAAGTTCAGAAGTAAGACAAGCTATCAAATCCTGAGCTATAAGCATTAATGAGGAAAGAATATCAGACTTTAATCATGACTTTTCACAATCATTTATTAATAATAAAGTATTATTGATTAGAAAATGAAAGAAAAATCTTAAAATTATATATAAATAAAATTATTTATTAACTAACAAAAATGGACTACTATATATGGTAGTCCATTTTTACTTATTTTATCAATATATTGTGTTCTGATTAAAATAATTATAAAAAAAGTCAATCTAAAATACAAAATAATATTTGCAAAAATACTATATATAGATTATATTAAGCCCTATAACCTACAATATGTAGTTTTATTATATAACATAATCTTTAAAAGTTTTTAATGGCTATATACAAAATAAGAAAAAGAAATTGATCTATTGTTACATTTAATAGAGAAAAAATTGAAAAAGCTTTAACAAAAGCTATAAAAGCTGCCAATTGAAAGGATTTCTCTACAGTAGAACCTATAACAAATGCTGCTATAACCTTATTGGAAACAAAAGTATGAAAAAATATTCCAAGTGTTGAACAGATTCAAGATGCTGTTGAAGAAGCAATAATTAAAAAGTGACATGATGAAGTAGCAAAAAAATATATTTTATACAGAGAGAAAAGAAGAGAAAATAGAACTGATAAAAATGTAGTAGTTGAAGTGTGAAAAACAATGGAAGAATATCTTGAAAAACTAGATTGGAGAGTAAATGCTAATGCAAATTCTTGATATTCTCTTTGAGGTATGATTTTAAATATCTCCTGAAAAATTACAGCTAATTATTGGTTAAGTCACATATACCCGACTGAAATTTGAAATTTACATAGAAATGCTGATTTTCATATTCATGATCTAGATATGTTTTCAGGTTATTGTGCTGGTTGGAGTTTAAGAGCATTACTTGAAGAATGATTTAATGGTAGTGATAAAAGAGTTGATTCAGCTCCTGCCAAAAATCTTCAAGCAGCAGTTAATCAAATGATAAATTTCTTATGAACTCTTCAAAATGAATGGGCATGAGCACAAGCATTTTCATCTTTTGACACATATTTAGCTCCTTTTGTTCATAAATATAAAGAAGAAATTGAAAATGAATTAAAAGAAGTAAATGCAAGTTTTAAAACAAAAGAAGAGAAAGATAAATTTATTTATGATAAAACTTATAAATATGTTTATCAACAAATGCAAAATTTTGTATTTGGATTAAATGTCCCAAGTAGATGGTGAACACAGTCTCCTTTCACAAATATTACTCTTGATTGGACTTGTCCAGAAGATTTAAAAGATAAAGCATTATTTTTAGGTTGAGTAGAAAAGTGATATTATAAGAAGAAATACGGTGAGTTAGAAGAAGAAATGAAAATAATAAATAGGGCCTTAATTGATGTTTATGTAAAAGGAGACAAAAATGCTAGAGTTTTCACATTTCCAATCCCTACATACAATATAACAGAAGATTTTCCATGGAATGATCCAGATATTGAAGCATTATTTGAAATGACAGCTAAGTATGGTTTGCCTTATTTTCAAAATTTTATAGGTAGTCAATACAAAAAAGTTAAAAAAGATGATTGAAGTTATGAAACGATAGAAAATCCAGATGCTTATAAAATAGGGGCTGTTAGGTCTATGTGTTGTAGATTACAACTTGACTTAACACAACTAGAAAAAAGATGATGAGGGCTTTTTGGTAGTAGTGAAATGACTTGAAGTATTTGAGTAGTTACTCTAAATATGGCTCGTATTTGATATAATTGTAAATGAAATAAAGAAGCTTTTAAAGAACAGGTTTCATACCTTATGGAACAGGCAAAGGTATCACTAGAACTAAAGAGAAAAACTATTACAAAATGGTTAAAATCTTGATTATATCCATATACATATAGATACTTAAAGAGTTTCAGAAATCATTTTTCTACCATCTGATTAAATGGTATGAATGAAGCAATATTAAACTTTACATGATGAAAAGAAAATATTTCTACTGCTTGGTGAAAAGAATTTGCTACTGAAATAATAAACCTAATGAGAGAAAATCTTAAAAAATACCAAGAAGAAACATGAAATATGTATAATCTTGAAGCTACCCCAGCTGAATGAACAACTTATAGATTCGCAAAAGAGGATAAAAAACAAATTCCTAATATTATTCAGGCTTGAACTAAAAAAGCTCCTTATTATACAAATTCTTCTCAATTGCCTGTATGATTTACAGATGACCCATTTGAAGCATTAGAACAACAAAATGAGCTTCAATGCAAGTATACTTGATGAACTGTACTACACTTATATATGTGAGAAAGATTAACAGATAGCAAGAGTTGTAAAAACTTTGTTAAAACTGTATTAAGTAATTACCAATTACCGTATATTACAATCTCACCAACATTCTCTATTTGTCCAAAACATTGATATGTAAACTGAGAACATGATTATTGTCCAAAATGTGATGAAGAAATATGATATACATGAGACAAATTTGATATAAAAACAAGAAAAAAATATACTGATGATGAAATCAAAGTGGATAAATTAGAAAAAACAAAAGTTTAATTCCCAAAAAATATTTTAATAATTAATTATAAATAATATGTCAACAACATTTATAAATAAAAACTGAAAAAAGGTAGAAAGAACTAAATGTGAAATTTACACAAGAGTTATGTGATACCATAGACCAGTAACTAGTTTTAATATTTGAAAAAAATCTGAATTTTACTCAAGAAATTATTTTAAAGAAAATAATGAAAATAAAGAATTTACAAAAGAATTTGATTGTTAAAAATTTTTCAAAATCATGAAAATATCCTGAATAACTAAATTTACATTAATAGATTTTCCTGAAAAAGTATCATGCATAATTTTTACTGCTTGATGTAATTTCAGATGTTGATACTGCCACAATAGTGAATATGTTTTACCTGAAAAACTAAAAAATATATCTTTAATACCTGAAAAAGCTGTTTTTAACTTTTTAGAAAAAAGAAAAGGTCTATTAGAGTGAGTTTCTATTTGTTGAGGAGAACCAACGATTCACAAAGATTTACCTACTTTCTGCAAAAAAGTAAAAGATATATGATATAGTATAAAACTTGATACAAACGGACAAAATCCAAAAATGATAAAACAATTACTTGATAATAAAGTTATTGATTATATTGCCATGGATATAAAAAACCCTGTATGAGAATTTGCTAAAATAGTAGGAACTAATGTTAATGAAAAACATTATTTAGAAAGTATAGAATTAATTAAGAATTCTAATATTAATCATGAATTTAGAACAACAGTTATAAAATGAATTCATAATAATGAAAAAATTGAAAAAATTGCTAAATATATTCGTTGAGCAAAAAACTATAATTTACAAAATTATAAATCTTGAGATACCCTTAATCCAACTTTTGAGTGAAAAAGTTTCTCAGAGCAAGAACTTATAATATTAAAAAAATTGGCTCAAAAATATGTAAATAATGTTAAGATAAAAAGTTAAAATTGAAAATTAAGTTATTATTTATATAATAACAAAAATTATATATTAAATATAATAAAATATGTATTGTTTTAATTGTTGAAATTCTGAGACGAAAGTAATTGACTCAAGAACATCTGAAGACTGAAAATCCATAAGAAGGAGAAGAGAGTGTAATAATTGTCACAATAGATTTACTACTTTTGAAAAGCTAGAAATAATGGATTTAGTAGTTGAAAAATCTTGAAATAAAAGAGAAAGATATAATAGAAAAAAATTAGAAGATAGTATATTATTAGCAGTAAATAAAAGAAATTTGAATATTATAAAAATTAATAATATAATAAAGCAATTAGAATTTAAGTGGAATACAAAAGAAGAAATTACATCAAAAGAAATATGAGCTGATGTTTTAGAAATACTTTTAGAATTAGATGAAGTATCTTATATTAGATATGCATCTGTGCATTTGCAATTCAAATCAGCTAAAGATTTTATAGATTTTATTAGAGAGAAAAAAATAAGAACTTAGACGAAACTAAGTTCTTATTTTTTTATTTTAAATCTAATCATTTTAAAAATTTTTTGAATTCATCTTTTAAATCCTTTCTTTTCAGAGCATAACTAACAGTAGCTTTTAGAAATCATATTTTACTACCTGTATCATATCTAGTTCATTTAATATCAACTCAATATATATCCTTCTCTCTTCTCATTAATTCAAAAGCATCAGCAAGTCTTATTTCTCAATCTCAAGATGAAGAAGTAGCTTTTTCTAAATAATTAAAAATATTAGGAGTTAAAACATATTTTCAAATTACTCATAATCTAGAAGAAGTATCCTTCTTTTTAGGTTTCTCTAAAAATTTAGAAACCACAAAATTTTGTGGTGATTCTTGAATGGACTCATGTTCTATTATTCAATAAGAACTAACTTCATCATCACTTACTTTAACTGTTGCAATTACTGGAGAATTCTTTCTTTGGAAGGTTTCAACTAACTGCAGTGCAGCAGACTTTTCTCATTCAACCAAATCATCTCAAAATAAAACCAAAAATGGTTCTTCTCAAATCAAATTTTTAGCTCTTAAAATTGCATCTCAATCTCACTTTGGGTATGGTTGTCTAACATAAACTATATTTGCCATCTTATTCAAATTTTTTACTACCTTTAAATAATCAAATTTACCATCCTTATCAAGCCTATTTTCTAACTCAAGATTACTATCAAAATGGTCTTCAATAGCTCTTTTGCTTCTTCAAGTAACAATTATTATATCTGTACATCAAGCTCATATTGCTTCTTCAACCAAAAGTTGCATAACAGGTTTATCTATTATTGGAAACATCTCTTTTGGAAGAGCCTTCGTAGCTGGCAGAAATCTTGTTCAATATCATGCTGCCGGGATTATACATTTTTTAATTGGAAGAAAATCATTGTCATTTTTCATTTTATTTTAAAATTAAGAAAATAAACCATAAAAATAATACTAATTTCCAAGAAATAATCAAAATATTTTATCCACATTTATATTAATAAAATAAATTTACAAATAGTAAAATAAAAATCAACCATTATTAATTAATAATAAGCAATTTTAATAAAAAGTATTGTAAAATAATTATAATATATTGAATATTAATAAAATATTGTAAAAAATACATTTTTTATTAATATTTTAATATAAGAAAATTTAATTTTATTGTAATTTAAAATAACAAATACATATGTATTCAAAACTACAAAAATTCATTTCTTTTTTTCTTATTTTTTTTCTACTTTTCAGTTTTACTTTTAGAGTGCCTTTTTTCTGATTATTATCAAACACTTTTGCAAAAGAAACAGAGTTTTACAATATTGTTTCTATAATTGTTGAAGAAGATATATATCCTTCTATAAAAAATGAAATAGAAAGATACTCAAAAGATATACAATGAGTATTAGAAAAGACTAAAGTTATAATCTTACCTACTCCAAATACTGCTACAAGTTTTAATATAGCATCACTTAATGAATGACTATACTATGAGTGACTAAAATCACTAAAACCCTCTGCTTCTTTTGAATCAAAACTAATTTGAACTATATTAATATGAGATTTACCAATTCCATTAGTGTTCAAAAAAGCTAATTCAATGAGAAGTATTGTACCATATACAGATTTTGAAGATAAATTATATGTTTGGGATAATGAAAATAATAGGTATTTATTTTCTGATGATAATCAAAATTGACTCAAAGCTGAAATCTGGCATGGTGTAATAAATCCAAATAAATGAAATAAATGAGCAAATATCCTTTCTATAAAAGATTATTTTTCAAAAAATCATGATTTTTATAAAGGAAAATGAAACTTCAAAACTTCATCTTGAGTACTAAATTGAGATAATTCCAAATGAATACCAAATAATTATGAACCCTTTGTTTTTTATTTTGATCAAATAAGAGAATCAAAATCAATAATATATGACAATTATATATCTTATAATCAATATCTAGAAAACAAAGAAGATTTAGCCTACAATAGATTCTCAAATGAATTTGCCAATAAATTAAAAAATTGAGTTACAAATAATAGCAGTAAAGAAATTTGAGATATGATAAAGGATATAAATCCTAATTTCATTAGTTCAACTTGAGGTTGAATAAATTTAACTAATTCTCCTGATATACAATCAAGACATGTCATAAAAAAGTATGCAAAAAAAATGCTTGAAATATTTAATCCATCTACACTTTGAGAATTCAAAAAGAATGTTCATAATGCTTGAAGATATAACGGGAAAAATAAAAAAGTAAATGTAGACAGTCCCTCATTTATTATTTCTACGTTAGATACTGTAAATACAGAAGTAATAAAATCTATTAATAATGAGCTAGAAGAGCAAATAGATAATTTAGTAAAAAGTTGATTGTCTAGAAAGATTGCAATCCCAACTGTAATAAGTATACAACAAGGTTGCGGAAAAAAATATACTAATATATTATACTGAAAACAAGCATCAAAAATAACAAATGCCTCTGAATGTAGCATTTATAGATGAAGTACAAAAAATTGATGAACATTAGTTGAAGCAAATAGAGCATTAAATACAAAATTATCTGAGGCAGATTGAAAGAAATGTGGAAAAGAAATATGAATAGATATAACAACAGGAAAAATAACAAAATGAATTAGAGGATATTGGTGATCAAACACTCCCCTAAACCTTGCATGATATACAACTTCAGCAGATTTAAAAATATGACCCCATGATTTAAATCGTTCAATAGTACCACTTTTTGATATAGCATGATCTAAAAAAATTACAAATCCTAATTTAATCCCAGATCCAAGAAACTGTTTTAAAAATAATCACATATTAACAAAAAAAAGAACTCACGATAATGTTAAAGGAAAATGTGTATTTTCTTACATTGTTCCGATTAATGGTCAGAAAGCAAAAAACTGGGACTGCAACACGAAAAATATTAGATATAATTTTCCAAAGTCATTTGATTATAACTATAATAATCCTAGCTGAAAAATATTTCTAGACTGAACACTTGTTAAAACAAAGAATAATCCTGTAGGAGTACAAAATAAGTATTATTATAAAAAAATAACATCTTATATTTTTCATAAATCTCCAAATGCGGATGAGCTATCAAGTCAAATAAATGCTATGACATCTCCTACACTACCAATAGATAAAGATAGATATGTAGATTTTATCTGAGCTAAATGAAATTATGCAAGAATTGATTATCCACAATTATTTAAAATCAATAATACAAAAGAAAAATTAGACCTTACAGTAATTAAAAGTAAAATAAAAGCATATCTTGACACTAAGTCCTCAGAAGTAAATAATGTGATAAATATTTCTAATCCTTCTAGTCTACATTGAAAAAATAAACAAATTTATAATTTATTAAAAGTTTGAACATTCCCTACTAATAATGTTGATTTTTATGATTATTTAAGCAAAAAAGCAAATAAAGACTATGTAATAAACTGAGAAACAAAAACCGCAAGTTATATTGACACCTTAGCATTTGCTATTTATTGGAATAATTTAAAATCAATATCAGCAAAATACAAATTTGTATTTGAAAACTATTTAAATGATGAAATTTGATGAAATTTACATAATTTTCATTTAGTTAAAAATAAAAAATTATATGAAATAGCATACTTATGAGCCCCTTGAGATGCTAGGAGTATGTATGTAAAACTAGACCCAGAATGAAAAGCTGAAAATCCATATCCAGATACAATATCAAAAAACATCAATTATTAGGTTCAAATATAACAAATTCTCATACAAATAATTCATTAGATGGTTGAAGTAATAAATCTGAAAATTTTAATTGTTCTCCTCCAGAGTGAGTACCAATATATGAGTGGTTCCCTGCTGTAGTATGTCGGTTATGAGATTTACTACCACCAAAGATATCAATATCAAGTTGAGCTTGTTGAGCAAAAACTTTATGATTAGATTCAGAATATTGATGAATTAAAGATTCATTTTATACTGAAAAAGAACAAAAAGAAATACTAGAATGTAAGTGAGATGTTAATAAAAATTGAATTAATGATTGTATTGAATCTAAACTAAGTTCAGGTTCTCTTAGTCTTAATTCTGATAGTAACAAATATTATTATAATAAATACTGAAAACTAAAAGCTGAAATACTAGATGAAAATGGTAATATAGTAAAATTAGATAATAATACTTATATAAACTTTATATTAGATAAGATTGAAGCACCAAAAGACAAATCTAAACCTTTCAACGAAATAAATGAAAAAATTGTTTATGACTCAGCTAAAATAAATGAATGATCTGAAAAAGAAATTAGTAAGTATATATCATTTACTAATAAAAATATAAAAGCTAATGCAGGGATTGCTAATTATACATTTTCTTCTAAAAACAAAGATGCAAACATATTTTTCAAAGCAGAAATAAATTTAAAAGACAAAGATGATAACGTAATAAAGACTTTAACCTCTCCTCAAATAGAAGTCAAAATTAGATGAGATGAATTATTTTTAAATAGTTCAAAAATAATTAATGATAAATGAACTGTAAAAATAGATGATACATGATACTCTGCCAAAGTATCAGATGCTTTTAATATATTTTTATCAAATGTAGATAGTAATAAACTTAAAAATTTATATCCAATAATAAATTCTTCTTCAACATCAGAAGAAAAAGTTATTCTAAATCTTGAAAATATATCCAAATCCTGAAATGCTCTTGATATAAACTATCCCTTAAAAGTAACTATACTTAAAGATTCTAATCAACTACTAGAACCATTAATTATTAATAGTGGTGATTTAGATACTTTTGAATGATTATTAGCTATTAAAGAAGCCTGAGTCTATGATATAGAGATAATAGACAATCAATGACTTAAGGTTAATAAGCAAATAGTTTTCTTGCCAGAAGAACCTTTCGAATTAGACATTAAACTATGATCTTCAATCATAGAAAATTGATGAAACATAACAACCAATCTCGTAACTATTTTAGACAAGTTTTGAAATATTGTATCTTGAAAACATTTAAACCTAGACATTAATATAGGCTCAAATGTATTAGTTTTTAAAGAAAACTGAAAGTCTGATATTTCTTATAAATTATATGAATGATACAAGGCTTTCAGGTTACAATCAACAGACTCTGAAATAAATAATACAAATAAAATAAGATTTACACTTAAAGATTCTGATTGAAATATAGTCAAAAATTCTGATTGAAATAAAGTTATAAAAGACATTAATATAAAAACTCAATATGATATTAAACTTAATATAAGTGACCAAGCAAATAATATTAAAGTATGATGAGAAAAAACTAAATTTTTTATAGAAGTACAAGATAACAAATGAAACTTGTTATCCGATTTCAATTCTAGAGCATATTTAATAGTTCCTCCAATTTATTGAAAAACAACTAATCCATATGTAGATATTATAAACTGAAAAGCTGAAGTAGAATTTATTACTTCAATAATAGCATGAGAGAATATACCTATTGAATTTCAAGCAGAATGAGTTAATAATATATTCAAAAAGAATATAACTATAAATCCTGAAATACCTATAAAAGTAGATATAGCTCTTTCAAAAAATAAAATGGAAGCTAATCCTTGAGAATTTACTTCACTAGCTGTTGACTTAAAAGATAGATTCTGAAATGTGGTATTTAATGATAATTCAAGTAATATTGAACTAGAAATATTACCAGAATATAATTGAATAATTACAACTCCTAATCCTATAAAAACACTAAATAAATGAAAAACTTCTTTCCAAATATACTGAACAGAAATACCAGGACAAGCATTTTTCAAAGTAAAAACAAATCCAGACATAAAAACAAACTCTTTTGAAATGGAATGACAAAGGCCTTTTGAAGCATCAAAGTTGACACCAATTCCATGAATGCTTAATTCTTCTTGATCTTTAACTCCAATTTGACAAAAAATATTCAAGGAGGAAGATTGACAATTTATGTCTAGATTTCCAAAAAAAGAATTAATGTTATGAAATTCTAACTTCAAAGCATTAAATCCTTTACAAAGAAACAAAGTTGAAACTTTATGGGATGATACAAATTCTATAACTATATTCTGAGTTTGAGAAAATATATGAAAAATTGAAACATTTTTCTTTTGGAATAAAGATAACATTAAAAATTCAAAATACAATTCTCTATACACTACTTTAATTTGAGCTCCTTATTGAGATGTAAGTAAATCTTGATATCTAGCATGAGAGCTTGTGTTTGATAAAAATAATAGAAGTTTAGCTGTTACATCTTTACTTAATAATACTTTTAAATATGAAGATGTAATAAGTATAATGCCTGAATGATGAATTAAGTCTATTTATAGTAATTCTACATTAACTCAAGATATAAGCTATAATGTATGATTTGAGAATAATCAATTATACTTAGGATTATTTAATGAATCTTTAAATACATTTATATGAAAAATATTATTCAACTTTGATGAAAATATGTCTTTAAAATCTTGCATATGAGAAAGTAAAGATTTCAATGATTGTTGAATAAATAATGAAAAAACTTTTATCTTACTAAAAAGTTTGAATCCAAATTATATTACATTTTTTAAAGATGGAAAATTAAAGTTAAAAAATCAATTTTGAAAAATTTTATTAGAAATAAATGAGAAATGAGAAATTAATAGAAAATGAAGCATTAATATAGAATTAAATAAAAAAAATAAAAATAATTATAGTATATTTAATATAAAATCTTGAAATGAAATTATCTGAATAATGTGATTTAAATTTTTTGACCCAAAAATAATTTTTTCTAGAAGTGATTGACAGTTCAATGCAACAAAGACTTCTTACAAAAATAGTATTTTATGACTGATTAAAACTACTTCTTACTGAACAAGAGATAATATATGAACAGATGGAATAATAAAAAATATATACTACAATGACCCTTTTTCTGATAAGAAACAATTAAATGATTTTTCAAATGAAAATGAATATGCATATGAAAATTTTGTAAATAAATGATGATTATGATGGGAATGATGAAATAAAACACTACTAGCATTTGCAGCTTGAAGTTCCGTGTGAGAAGCAACTAGAGATAATATAAGTTTTTCTCTTATTAATATATGAGACCCTGTTATAAGCCTGAAAAAATTAAAAAAGAAACTACCTTGAAAATCAATTGATAGAAGTTTTGACTCAAGCATATGAAAGCTTATAAATAAAAATTATGATGTTGAATGATATAAAGTATTCGACTATAACAAAGATTCTAAAGATGATATTTTAATCATAAAAAAAGATAACTCTCTGAGATTACTAGAAAATAAAGATATTCATTGAGACTTTTTAGACAAATGAAATCTTGCACTAATCCCTGATTTATGAAATAAAGAATTAATTCAAGTATGAGATTTTTCATGAGATTGATACTGAGATATATTCTTTGTCAATAAAATATGAAGACCTTTTCTTTTAAAAAATGAAAAAAAAGATTTTATAAGAAAAGATTTAAAAAATGTATTCAACCTATCATGAAGCATAGTGCAAAGCAGAAGTTTTGATATGAATAATGACAATATTGATGATATTATTACATTAGACGATGCATGAGAAATTAATATTTTTTATTGAAATACCTCATATAATTTTTCAAAAAATACAATATGAAGTTCTTATTGAATTAAGCTTACTAATGCAATTAGAAATGATTTAGCTTATATATACTTTGATTGATTAACTCAATTAGACCAATCCTGAATACCATCTAAAGATATCGAAATAAATGAAAACAAAATTGATAATATAATATTTTTAGATATTCCTTATAAAACGGCATCCTGAACTATTGAGACAAAAAAAGAAAAACAAGATAATTTACTTAATTTAATTCCAAATCTTAATTCTCCAGAAATAAAGTGATGAATTGATAAAACGAATTCTAAGCTACTTAATTTTACAAACAAAAATAAAAATTATATAAGCTATACTTGAGTCTGAAATCCACCAAAAGATACTACTTTTATAAAAAGTGAATACTCTGAGAGTGTGTGAATAAAAGTTAAGAAAAAATATACTGATACAAATAGTTGATTTATTATATCTTGAGATTTAGTCAAGGTTGATGTTTCTATAAAAAATACTAGTGGAAATATAATTAAAGATTTAGTATATATAGATACGATACCTAATATGTTTGTATTAGTTAAAGATTCTCTTAAAATAAAAAATACAACTGCTGTAGAAAAAAATCCTCCACTTTGATTTGATATATTAGTTGATAACTTTTCTTTAGCTCCAAATCAAGAATTAAAACTTAGCTATTATATAAAAACCTTAGCTATAAAACATTCTTATATGCAAGTATGACTTTTTGAAGAATGAGAGTTATGAAATGATAAATATTGAGATGTTTTACTAAAGAAAAATAAAGAAAATTGTTCACAAAATACAAAAATATATAGAAGCATATGACCTAAATCATACGAAAAATGAATTAAAACTCCTAATTGTAAGTCATGAAAAATAAAATTACCATCTGAAATAGAGGATAAAAATAACAATTGAGTTCCAGATCACATTGATTATATACTAAAAAAAGAATCTACAGATCAAGATTATTATAAAAAGTTAAAAAAATACTCTAAAGAAAAATTAAGTAAAAAATTCCTAGATGATGATGGTGATTGAATACCTAATTCAGAAGACTCTGCGCCAAATTTCGGTAATAATTGAAATCTATTTGATTTAGACGAAATAAATAACTTAACTAACGATGCTTCTGAAGAATTAGATACATTTATAGATTGATTATGATGTTGATTTTGATGATGAGGATGTTTTTCTCTTCCTTTAAATTGGGCTCCACTAGCTCCTTGAAATGATCCTGTTTTATTTGGAAAATTAATTTGAGATTGACTTAATGTAGGAGAATGATTACCTGTATTCTCCGCTATGACATGGAAGATGTATTGACCTGTTTGTTGACAATCAGTTTGGCCAGTTTGAGCTTTAACAATGTGATGTGCTTGATTATGAGCTTGATGATGGCTTTGAACAAATAATCCAACAAATATGTTCAGATTATTTATAACGCCAACAATAACTTGAGCTATTTGAGAAGCAATTTGTTTCTGACCTCCAAAAATAGCATGATGTGCTATTCCTCCTACAGCCTGAATTAACTCAGATTGTCCTATAAAAGCACCTATCTGATGACCTTTTGTCCCATACTGAAATTGTATTGTCGCCGCTCAAAAATTAGATATGTGTAGTAATGATGGTTCTGATTGAGACCCATGATCTATTTGAGAAGTTCAATCGTCATCATCTTGATATAAATGAAATATAGCCTGAAAAACTTGATTTTGAGTAATTAATTGAAATTGTACTTATGAAAATAAAAAGAAAGTAACAAAAGCTGTAGATTTAAATTTTGTAAAAGACTATATAGATTTCAAAAAAACATGAATTAAAAAAACAACTCTAATAACTGAATATGACAAAGTTATGGAAGATTTAGAAAGTTACACTAATTGATGAAAAGCTTTTATAAATCTTGATTGATGAATAGCTGGTGATGATATGGAGTTATCTGTTGAAATTGATTCTGAGTCATTATTAAATTGAGATTTTCCAGATGCGATGCAAATAAAAATGGAAAGAACTTGGTGATTTCCTGATTTTCTAATGAATTGGGTAACTAGACAAATTGAGGAAATAAAAACAAAACTTACAGATTGGCCAACTATATATATAATATTACCTGATTTTTCATGAATTCTTGACTGATGGGATGACTTTTTGTGATGATTATGAGATGCTTATGAAACATGAAAAAAAGAAAGAATTAATGAAGAAAAAAAGTTACAATTAAAAATTGATTCTTTAAAAACTAAAAAATGAAAGTTAGATTGCGACTGAGATGACTTTTGAAAATGTTTAGCATTAGATTCTGAAATAACAAAAAATAAATTTTTACAAGATTGATGAATATCATTTGCATGAATTGATAAATGAGTATCCTGAATGAAAAGATGAGCATGATGAATAGAATCAGTTTATAAATTTTTAAGCAATACACCTTTAATAGATATTAAACAAGAAGTTATTTATATAAATATTCCTTGGATAAATGGTGTTGATATTGAAAAAACATTGCTTGATTGGAAGTTAAAGAAAAAGCAATGGGAAAATGAAATCAAAAGAGCTTGAAATGAATGGTCATTATGAGCCACTTGCAACCAAAGTGATCCAATTGAAAAGAAAAAATGTGAAGACCAAAATTCACTAAATAATAAAGTTTCTCTTGAAGCTCAGCAATTAATAAATTCACTAGAAAGAAATATAGAAATATTAGAATGATATAAAAATCTTCCTAAAGACTTATATAGATTAATTAAAACTAAAGAAATTTACCTAGAACAGATAGTATGCAATCTAGATAATATTGCCAAAATGATTTGAGGACGGATTTGAGATAACTGAACCAGATTCAAAGCTTGGATAGAATTATACATTACAATAAAAGCAATTTTAAAGTCTTGGCAATTACTTATAGATGTATTTACTGATTATGATGCAGAATGTCATCAATGTAAAAACGAAAGACATGATTCATTGTACACACAATTTAAAGCAATTGATTTATTAATCCCTAAAATCCCTGTAATTCAATTCCCTAAATGGCCTGATATAATAATAGACTTACATAACATAAAAATCAATTTGCAGATATTTATGCCTGAACTTAAGTTTAACTTTAGACCTATTGTTCTACCACAATTACCGAATTTATATTTACCTAAACTACCAAATGTTAATTTAAAATTACCAGAATTACCTTTACTTCCAGAATTAACATTGCCTGTTTTACCTGAACTACCTAGTTTGCCAAATGTTGAATTGCCAAATTTACCTCCTCCTCCTACTCTACCTAAATTATTTTCTTCCCTTGAAGCAATACTAGATATAATAAAACTACTAGTAAAAGTTCTTTGTATTCTAAAAAGCTCACCTTTAGTACCAGAATGGAGGGCTTGAGACCAAATTGCGTTTATAACAGAAAGACAATGATATTTGTGATTTGATTTCTTAGATGTAGCTTTACCTCAATTCTCGTTTCCATTTGTTGATGCTATAAAAGTAACATCATATGTAAACTTAGAATATGATAATGAATTCATGGTAGAATTAGCAAGGCAAGCATTATCTCCTATAAATTCAGTTACAAACAATATGTCTAATATGTTTAATGTTGAATTTAGTGACTTAGATTTTTCTCTATATACTCCTGAGAATGTTAATGTTGATATTTCACTAGAGAAATTTAACGAAGATATAAATAAAAATGCGTTTGCTATATATGCATCTAAAAGAATTATGGATCTAATAACATATATAAACAAAAACAAAGATACAAAGGTAAGTTCTAGCGAGTTTATATCATTAGTTAATAAATCTTTGGCTTCGAAAAATATTGTATCAAATCCAAAATATGATGAAATAAGAAATTTATGGTCAACAGTAGCAGAAATAAAATATTCTAAAGAAGATAAATTAATTAAAAAATTACAGGAAACAAATACTGAAAAATTTAATTTAGTTAAAGATATGATAAAAAATGAAATAAGACTAAATAAAGAACTGCTAAGAAATATAAATAAAATAAATACCAGTAATATTAAAAAAGTCAATTTTGAAAATAAAAGTAATATTAAAGAATATAACAAAACTTTAGAAAAATATAATGCAAAATTTATAAAATCTGCTGTAGACTTAATTTACTCAAAAGATAGAAAAAAAGAAGAACTAAAAAAAGCCTGAGATAAATTATTTTCTCAAGTAGAAAATTGAGTATCAAATTTCTCAAAAAATTATCTAAAACCAAAAAGTAAAAAACTTCTATCAGATTTATGAAATGTAAATCCTCCAACTTGAACTACAACAGCTTGTCAAATTCAAGCCAACTCAAAATACAGATACAACTATAAATGATTATATATTCTTGAATGATGAGAAAACTATAGATTATTTGATTATATAGACATATTAAATTGAAACGAAGAAACAACAATAATTGATTTTGATGAAGACTGAGATGATGACTTACTATATATGGTTAATAATAAATTATATTTAAAAGAAAATCTAACTAAAAATAAAAATAAAATATATTTAAACACAGCTCCTACAATAGTTAAATCTATTGATAATAAATTTTATAATGGAGATATATATTACGAAAGCATAAATTACTTTGATAAAATGTGAATTTCTGACGGATTTATTGATGTTAAATTTAACTGAAGTACCAACAAAGAAATAAACAATTATAGATTAGAATTTTATTCTATAGTTGATAAATGGTTAAATAAAGAAAATTCTCTTTATACTCCAATAGGAATAAAAAAATGAGTAATAGATGCTTTTTCAGATATAGATAGTATTACAATGCCTATGGAAGAAGCAAATACACATATTTTAAGAAAAAATTTAGCTTATATTAGCAATGTTTGAAATAATATACCATGAGTAGAACTAAAAACTAGTAGTCTAATAAGATTAGAGAATAATAAAATAACAAATTTAGACAAATGAACAAAAGTATATTCAACTAATAATTCATCTTTTACAATTTATTATACTTTATGAGAAACAGATAAAATAAAATCTAAGTTTGTAGAAAAAAATCAGAATGTAGAATTCAAAAAAAATATAAAAATTGTTAAAATATCGTGATGAGATGCATATATTAAATGATTAGAAAATATAACTCTATCATGAATTAACATAAATAAGTATTTATGACTACCTTTAATCCCATGAACAAAAATAAATGCTGACAATGAAATACCAAGAGATCCTAATAGTTTCATAAAAATAAAATACTATGATAATTCAGAAATAATTTTAGATTTCAGAACAATATCAAATTATAATTTATATGACTTATGAATAAGATCTACCAATTATAATGTTAGAGTTGAAAAAAATAATGATTCTTATTACTGAAAAATCAGATCGTTTTCTAATTGAATTTTTGGTACTTACTCAAAAAGCATACTTTCTTCTCCACAAAAAGAATCTGATTTATTAGCCCCTGAAAATAATATTAGAAATATTGATATCCCTATTTTCCAAGAAAAAGAAATTGATTTAACTCCTTTTATATTTGAAAATTGATGAATAAAAAACATAAAAGATGTATTCATAGATTTTGATTTATCAAGTGACAATTCAAATGATTGAAAGCCTAAAAATGATAGGGATAATGATAACCCAAATAATAATATTGTAGTTAATAGAAATGAAGTAGAAATAAAAATAAAGTTTTGACCATATGACAAAATAGTCGACAAAAAAATATGAATAACACTAGTTGATGAAAACGATAATATTTGATATAAAGAAGTTTCTTTCAAAGTATCAGCCCCTAGTCTATTAATAAGTAAATATGAGAATAATCTAATTGAATGAAATGTTAATAATGACTTCAATACTATTCCTGTAAGCTTTTTCAGATTTAGATGATGAGCTATCCTACCATTAAAAGATAACTTATGAAACAATAAAGCAATAAGCTTTGACGAATGAAAATTCAAGTTTCAGTTAGACAATATAATACCTTGACTAAAATTAGAACAAAATTGAACTAAAGTGGCAGATATAAATGAAAATACCTGAAAAATTACAACTTCTTCAAAAGTAAATGTTTACCCGTCTAATCATATTAACAATAAATGAGAATTCCCAAAAATTGAGATAGAAAAAAATTGAAAAATAGTCTATACACAATTTATAAGATTATTAGATAATTCACTAATAAATGTGGTAAATGATTTTTCATCACTAAATGAATTAGATAAACAATGATTATACTTTAAACTTATTAATAAAACATCATATAGTTATTATAAAATACCTGAATGAGTATTATACAACCCTTGAACATTAGTTATATACAAAAGTTCTGACTCAAACAAAAAAGCATTATTTACTATATTTAAGGATTGAAGAATAAATACTTTAAATAACAACTATAAATTAGTGTATAGTAATTATTGAAGTTATATAAAATTAATACTAAAAGATAATACAACTATAGTTGCAGAATTATTGTTAAATATTGATTGATGATACATAATAGAATAAAATTGTTTAGTGCAAGAAAAGAGATAAGGTAAGGAGCCTTCCCCCTATCTCTTTTCTTTAACTTTCTCCAAAAGACTTTTCTTTAATAATTTTTTATTTTTTAAAGTAGCTCACTTAACCTTATACAAAATAACTATTTGTCATGGTTTTTTAAAGATTTTTATAACTTCAAATCATTTATGCTTAATTTCATAGTTTTGTAAAAAAGATAGCATTGGTCTATATTTTTTAAAATCCATAGAATCTACAACAAGTATATCAACTCAGTTAAAACTTAAATATTCATATAAATCTTTGATTTTATCAGTGTATGGAACCAACCATCTTTCTCTAGTTCAAGAATAATAAGTAACTATTGGAAATCTTTCAGCTATTTTCAAGGACTTTTGATCATATGTTCTAGAAATCCATTCTCAAGCTTCTTTTTTTAAATCATATGGAGTGTCATTATAAGAATTCTTGACAAAATATCACCAAGTTCACAAAACAGATGTAAATGACAATAAAATTAGTAAAAGTATATATTTAAAAACAGCCATAGAATCTAGCTCTTTGAAAAGTTGTTGTCATCAATAAACTATAACGAGAAAAGCAAATGGTAAAAATACAATAAAATACCTTTCTAAAACAAAGAAAAATGTGAAAAATAAACTAGCAACAAAAAAGAAAGAAGATAAAATTAAAAAGAAATTTCTCTTACTAGCTACACTTATAAGTCTCTTAAATAAAAATAAATAGCTACCATATCAAAATAATACCAAAGGCAATAATATAACTAACAAAACCACTTTATTATTATAAAAGATAGAATCCTCATTATTGTATTCTTTTAGTCAATCCTTAATTATTAATCAAGGCAAAGTTTTGGTATATAATTTTATCTGGTTATTAATAAATCTGGATAAAAATCATCAAAAATCATCAAAAATGTATTCACTAAAAGTTAAATTTCCTTGAGGTTTGTCATATTTAAGTCATCCTGCAAATCAATGAATAAGGTGATGTTTATCTAAAGTTAATTCTCAAACAGCTTTTTCAAATCAAGAATCATCCATATTATCAATACTCCTCATCTGAGCCTGTCTCAAATTACTACTTCATTTATTTGTTAATCACCATTCTCAAGTTATTGTATGGAGATAATAAATATAAGGAGATATAAATAATAAAAATAAAGCTAATCAAACCGAACCTACCTTAAAAAATCTAGTTAAATTAATATTTTTTCTTAAATATATTGTAAAAAGTATAAAAAATATACTTAAAATGTAAATAAATGCTTCACTCCTTGTAAAATACATTAGTGCCAATATAAAAGAAATTAATCAAGTGTACAAATAAATCTCTTTAAAATTATTAACATTATATACCTGTCATCATAAACTAAAAACTTCATTCCTGAATCAAACAACATCCAGAAATTTATGAATTATAAAAATAAGAAAAACGAAAAGAAATATATATAAATTCTCAGATAAAACATTTACACTGTAATGAATAAGGGTAGAAGATAAAAAATAAAGTCACATAAAAATAATATTGTATTTTTCATCTAAATATCTTTTTCAGATTAAATACAAAAATATTCAGGTTAATCATGAAAATATGATATTTACTATTTGAGCAGATAAAAATAAATCATCTACAATAATATTAACAAATGCTATAGGCAAACTATACAAAAATCAGAACCATCAAGTTCAAAATCATGAGATTGACAAATCCTGAAGATTAGCAGCCATTTGTAAATAAGCAAAACTATCTGGAACTTTCAAAATCTCATTTAACTGAAGAAAGAAAATACGAAGAGCAATTCAATCAACGAAAATTAACAATAATATTATTTTGTACATAACATGAATTATAAATATATTAATACCCCATATTATAATACTAAATAAAGTTATTCAAATTTAAATTTTTATTTATTTTTTACGGCTAAAACCGAACCTATTATTAACATTAAAATATAACTAGTAGCTGATTCTTCAAAAACATGAGTAAAATTTGCCATAAAACAAATTGTAATAAAAGCTGAAAAAACTCAGATACTGAAAAAGTCTCTTTTATACTTAATTTTTTCCCAAAGCCTAAATCATATAATTAATAAAACTCAAATAAATAGTATAATACCAAAGATTCATTGTTCTAGTAATATCTGGACATACCAATTCTCTGGTAAAAATTTATGTATTTCTACTTGACTTGAAGTAGCTAATTGCCAATTTCAAGCAGATTCAATACTTCTTCACATTTGAGTAGCAGGTCAAGCTATTCACAATCAATATCATATTGGATTATAAAAAAACATTTCAACAGATTTAGACAAATTATCAAATCTATTTAAAACAGCTCATAAATGTAAAAATAAATCTCTTTTAAAAACAAAAATCAAAAATAATGGAATAAAACTGATTAAAAAAGCCTTTCAAACAAACTTTTTAGTTATTTTCTTCTTGTAAATAAATTTTCTGACCAAATAAATAAATAAAGTTATTCAAAAAACTAAACCTAATAGCGATGTTTTTGAGTATGAGAAAAATATTGAAGTAATTATAAAAATTGAAGGAAGTATTAAAAGTAAATAACTCTTTATACTTTTATCATATTTTACTTTATTTAAAAAGCTCTTAACCCTAATTTTATCAAAAATAAATCACAAATAAATCAAATAAAATATGGTTAAAAAAACTGAAAACCTTATTGGTCAACCAAAAGTTCACTGAAATCTATGCTGTCAATCAACATTTTGAGCAAAACTTATGCATTTATTTACCTCATATGTAGAAACCTTATCAGAATATCAAAAAATACTTGAAAGAGCAGAAATATCTCAAAAAATATACCAAGGCAAAAATATAACCAGTATCACAGCTATTGAAACAAATAATGTCTTTAATAAAAAATCCAAATTATTTTTAAACTGAGTTAAAAAAAGTCAAATTATTAAAGCAAAAAAGAAAAACACATCATATTTAAATCATAAAAATGCCGAAAGTTTTAAATTAAAAAAAGGAAAAAAGATAAAAATAAAACTACATATTATAAATGCTGTTACCCATCAAAGTAAATTATTATTTTTATATATTTTAGAAATTGAAAATTTATTTTTTTGTAAAACTGAAATTAATGAAAAAAACAATAAAAAAACTATTATTATTTCTTTCCAAAATCTCAAATAATCTGTCTCAATTCATAATTTACACTTTAAAAAAGTAATTATAAGTGCATGAAATGGCAAGAAAAAAATCAAAAAAGCTAATATATACTTCATATAATTTTATTGTTTTAATAATAAGGATTATTACTATATATAAAAAAAATAAAAAGTAAATCTTTTCTAGTTATATTTTGTATAAAAAACTAAATTAAGAAATATTCCCAAAAAATAAATCAATTATTACTTAATCAAACTAGTAATTCTTTTTTTAAACTCTTTTCAAGAAAACTTGTTAGCCTGATTTATGCAATCTTTAGACTTATATTTTCAATTAATATTATTTTTATCAAATTTTTTAAATTTCTCAATAAAATCTATTCCTTCTTTGTCTTTGAAAAATTCTCATGTTTTTCATTTAATAACTGTTTCTAAAAGTCCTCCTCATTTATAAGCAAAAACTGGTTTTCAAGCTGCCATTACTTCTATTGGAACAATTCAAAAATCTTCTTCTCAAGGAAAAATGAGCCCCAAACTATTTTGAACAAGCAAAACTAGTTCATCTCAAGATTGAAATCATACAAATTTTATATTATTTGAAGCTATTTTTTCTAGTTCTTTTCTATAATTTCATTCTCAAATTATAACGAGTTTTTTATCTTTTAAATTATTAAAAGCTTTTATAGCAACATCTATTTTTTTAAATTCTGTTAAAGCTGAAATTATTATATAGTAATCACTACTATTTATTTTTCACTTAAATACTTTTTCCAAAGATAAATTTACTTTCTTTTGAAATCTCTCTACTTCTACGGGAGGATAAAGAATTTCTGATTTCTTTTTGTAGTACTTTTTTATTCTTAAAGAGGTGTTATTAGAATTAGCCAAAATCACATCAGATCTATTACTTGCAATAAAGTCCCATTTTCTTAAATTCAAAAATATTTTGTTTAAAATTAATCATTTAATTCATTTATTCCATCAAATATCTCTTTTATATTCATTTGTCCAATCCCATAAATACCTTGAAGGAGAGTGATAATAAACTATAAACTTTGTTTCTGGCTTAGTTATAGCTCAATGAGCAAAAGAGCTTGAAGAACAAATAACATAATCATAATCTGAAAAATCAAAACTTTCAACGGATTTAGCCATAAAAATAAGAGAAAGTCTTTGATTTTTTGTTATTTTATACATTCTTTGAGATGAAGTAGAAAAAACCTGTTTATTTATCTTATTTTTTGGAAAAATATTTTTCACTTTTTTTTCATCATAAATAAGTGTAAAAATATCTGCTTTAGGAAAAATCTTGACTAAACATTCCAAAACCTTTTCAGCTCAACCAAGTTTTACTAGCATTTCATGTAAAATTGCTATTTTCATATTTTATATATTATAATTAATTTAATCATATTATAATTATTTTTTGAAATAAATAAATTTTATGTTAAAATTAGTTAAAATATAATTTCTAAAAATAATTATGATAAAAAAAGTGGTATTAACACTATATATTTTTCTAATGTCATTTTGATTAATATATGCAAATTCAGAAATAACTCAAAGTAAAAAAATAACAAATTCTGACTTTACAATAGACACTAATAAGCTATTTTGAGATAGCAAAATTGATGATTGAACAACAACGACAAAAGAACTTGCAAATAAAACTTTATGAACAATCATCCAAAATTTAATGATAGCAATGTGAACTATTTCACTATTGATAATGACTATCTGAGCTTGATTTATGATTTTTTATAATTGAATAGACACAACATTATCAAAATGAAAATCTCTTTTTACTTGATGAATAATAGGACTATTAGTAGCCCTAACATCATATTATATGGTTGCTATTCTTAGATTTGTATTATATAAATGAAATTAAAAAATGTTTAAAAGACTTTTAATAATCCTAGTTTTACTTGGTGCTACACTATTTTGAAACATGGTATTTGCTAAACCTCCTAGTGTTAATTGTTTTTGACTACCTTGATGTGCAGATAATAATATTGAAAAACCTCTAGCTCCTAGTAATTGGGATACACCAGATTCTAGAGTAACTTCTTGAATAACAAATTTAATAGCAAATACAATAAAGTATGTGGCTGTTATTGCTGTTATATCTCTTATGTTAGCTTGATTTATGTATTTACTATCATGATGACAAGAAGAAAAGGTAAACAAGGCAAAAAAAATGATAATTTGGTCTTTAACTGGTGTACTTTTATCAATTTCTGCATGGATGATTATTAACTTAATAAATAAATGGGAAATTAGCCTATAAATAAAAAATTATGCTTAAAAATATATTAAAAATCTTTGCTATATTGTTTATTTTTTGATACTTATTTTGAAATATTAGTTTTTCAGATTATACTCCAGATAGTATTAAAAACTCAATTATACCGACTTGAAATGACAGTATAAGTGCTGTAGAAGAATGAGATTTAGAAATTTCATGAGATAATAATTTATTAAATAATCTACTTAAATATATTAAAAATTCTCTATCATATCTTTTAGCTGTTATTTCAATATGAGTATTTTTATTCATATGATGAAGACTTGTAGTTGCAAGATGAAATCCTGAAGAGTTTAAAAAAGCTCTTACTCATTTTATTTATGCTATAGTATGAATATTTGTAATTACAGCCTCTTGGCTAATTGTAAAACTTTTTACAGGAATTGATATTTAAAATAAATTAAAAAGTTATGTATAAAAAAACCACTAAACTAATATTATTTATAATAGTTTTTATATTAACTATTTGAATTAATACAGAATTACTAGCAAAATGTAATTATGATTCTAGTTTGTCAATTGGAGATGCTATTTGAGATTGTCTAGACGACTCTGCTGTTGTAAAACCAGGTAGTAGTGTTGAATTAACTTGAACCTGATTTAAAGATGTATTACTATGATGGATAAAAAGCTTATCCATATTTTTATCAGCATGAGCTGTTTTTGCTATCGTGTATTGATCACTTTTATTAACTTTAAGTTGATGAGAAGATGATAAAATAAAAAAATGAAAAGATATTATCAAATGGTCATTGATATGATTTTTAGGAGTAATATTTGCTTGAGCAATTATATCAATAATTATAAATTTCGTATATTCTCTATCATAATAAAAAGTGTTAAAAAAAATTTTACTATTAGTTAGTTTATTTTCTTTTTTCTTTTTAATAATTTTTTATTGAATTCTGTTCACCAAAAAGTTTAATAATCAAGAAGAAAATAGAAAAATTCTTTTATTAAAAAATAAAAGTAATATAGAAATTGAAAATAAAATCAAAAAAGAAATAAAAAATATAGACCTATCCTCAGCTAAAAAGGTAGAATTTTTTTATTGGCCTGAAAATTTTTGAAAAAAAACTAAAAAACTAAAAAACATTCTTACTGATATTATTAACTCTAAAAAATTTAAAGATAAAGTTTCAAATATAAAAATAGAGTTACATAAAGAAAAAGATGATGTTAGGTGAAATATGAAAAACAAAAAAATAAAGCTTTTTTGAGTAATGAATATTCCAAAATGAGAAATTATTTCTGTTTTTATACACGAACTATGACATTATATAGATTTATATTACTTTATTAATTACCAAAAAATAAATGACACAAGCAATAATTTCTATAATATATCATGGAAAAACTATAAAACAATAAAAAAATGAGAAGAAATAAAAGATTTTGTTTCGTGATATGCAATGAGTAATAAATATGAAGATTTTGCTGAAAGTTTTACTTATTATATTTTACATAATAAAGATTTTCTTTATAAGACAAAAAACAGTAAAAGTTTAGAAAGAAAATACAATTTTTTTAATCTATATCTTTTTAAAAATAATAGTTTTAAGTGAGAAGATTATAGTAAAGGAGAAATAAAACCATATTATTGGGATATTACAAAAATAGATATTTCTTTAGAAAATTTTTTGC
>PDTW01000018.1 GCA_002749055.1 Candidatus Altimarinota bacterium
AGAAATTAGTCCTCAAGAATTTAAAAAGATAAGTTCTTGAGACATAAAGTTGTTATCAGAAAAAATGTGAGAAAAGTGCTTTCCTAATAGTAGTAATTCAATACCTATTTCTGACTTGAATAATATTCTAAGTAAAATTAAATATATTGATACAAGCTCTGAAGAAAAGGCCAAAGAAAAAACTGCTCTGATGCAAAAAATACACAGTATATGAATATATTCTGATTGAAGTTTAGAAAATTCTCCATTTGATTTAATTAGCGATATGCAAGAAATAGATGAAATTATATTTTCTGAAAGAATAAATTATAAATGAGAAAAAAATTATGATATATCTTCTGAATTCCAAAATTTTTTGGAAAAAAAATCAAAAGAAAGCATATCAAACTTATGAAATGTACCAGAGGCAAAAAAAAATAATATTTATGCTTGTGTAAACGACATAAATGTTGCTAATTGAATTAGTAATAATTTTACTGACATTCTATCAAACAATATCCCCTTGTGAAATAAACCTTGAATAACAAAAAAAACTAAAGAATATAAAAAAGTAAATGATAACAATGTATGGCCTTGTAATGATTTTTATTGTATAGATGTTGAATTCAAAACTTATGAACATAAAGTACTAGGTTCATGAAAAAATTGAGATTTCTCAATTGAATCTATTTTAAAAAGATCTAACAATCACCTAAAAAAGTTTGTAAATGTGTCACTAGCCCAAGCAAAAATGTGACAAAATTTATTTGAACTTAACTTAAGAGATTTAAACTTAGCTAATTCTTTTCATGCATGATTAGTAATAACCAAAAAACCTATCCCAATTTTGAGTGTAGAAAGAGAAAAAGACAAAAAAAATAAATGACAATTTGCATATGAAAATTTATTAAACGAGTATTATAAAAATCTATGAATGAGTTATCAAAGAAAAAATAGTTTGGTAAAATATCTTCATATTGAAGAAAGACAAAAAAGTTTCTTAGACTCCTTAGAAAATCCTGTGACTTTATCCGAAGAAAAAAATAATAATTTTGAAAATAATCTAAAATTATTAAAAAATAAAAACAAGTACTTTAAAAAATCTATAAATAAAAAAATTCAAAACGATGAATTAAATGTTTTGTATGATAATCTCGCAGAAATAGAAAGATTTTTATGAGCAATTAATGATTATACTACATGACTATTTTGAGCTGTTAAATGAATGGACAGAATTCCTGTTCATAGAAACTGATAATTTAATAATTTAAAAAAATGATAAAAAAAATATTAGTTATTATTTTCGGTTTTAGTTTGATAGTGAGCCAAACTTATGCTGAATGTAAAATAAAAGACTGACCTCCATGAATAATTAAAGATTATTTCAGTAATGTAAGAAAAGTTGTATCAAACATAGCAAAAGAAGCTTCAAATAAATATACTCCAAAAAGCGATAAATGATTTACAAGGGATTATATAAATGCAGCTAATTCATTAGCTTGAATGTGGAATAATATTTCTAATTGGTGATTTTATTCTTCTACCAGCAGATTCTTTGTAATATATCCCCTATCAAATGAAATCCCAGTAGAAGTTATGAGAGATAATAACTTAATAGAGAAAGAAATAGAAAATCTTAATAAATTCACAAAAAAGTTAGTTGAAAAATGATATTGAAATATAATTTTAACCAACTCTTGTGATTGAGTTAATAACTGTGAATTAAATTGAACAACTGTACAAATATTATGAAAATTAATTAAAAGCACTTCAGATTTGTGAGAGTTATTTAGATTAAGTATATTAGATGAAAAGTATACTTTTTGATGAGATATAATATTAGTTCCCGAAAATTTTAGAGAAGTTTTCTCAAATTATTATAATGTTTATACAAACAAAGATTGTTCAGATAGTGAATGATGATTTATGTATAGAATAAAAAAATCATTTAATAAAATTATAAATAATTTTAAATCTTGAAGTGAATGAATATCAAAATGGGAACAAGCCATAGCATTATTAAATAGAAATACTGATTTTTTATGAAATAAAGATGATGAAATAAGGTTATTAAAAAAAGAGTTATCTAGACAATGAGTCAGTCTAAACAATAGTGAAGCAATTATACAAAACTTAAAAAATTATCATGAAAACAAATGATACACATGGGATAACAATTTCATTTCTAATTCTTATGATTCTGTAAAAAAGTCCTCAAAGAAATTATATAATACTTTTAAGAAATTAAAAACAGAGTTTTCTTCTACTTTTAAACAGTGGTCAGATTTATGAAATAAAAAACAAACATCTATATCTGAGTTAGCAAGAATTGATATGAATTTAAAAGTTAGTGAACAAATATGACTTGAAATACTTGAAAAATTCAATGCCGAAAAAGATTTTGCTTTATCTGAAGATATAAGTAACACAAATATAAAATGAAGAATACTTAACTTACATATTCAAATAACTCAATGAATATCTACTCTTGTAAAAATAATTCCTATAGCTGAGAAAGTATGTAATAAACAAGCAACTTGATTATGAAAATGTAGTTATAGATAAAAAAGTTGAAAATATATATTTTTATATATAATTTCTTAGTACACAATAAATAAATAAAAAATAAATAATGTTAAATAATAAAGAGATTGAGCAATTAAGAAAAAATGCTTTAGTACATAAAAAAGTTTTTGAGGAAATAAAAAAAACTGTAAAAGTCTGAACAAGTGCTGAAGAAATAGATAAATTATGCTGACATATAGCAAAAGAAAACAATGTATTATGCTGATTTAAATGAGTATATGACTTTCCTGCAAATATCTGTATAAGCGTAAACGACTGTGTTGTTCATTGAGTTCCAAGAAAATGAATAATTTTCAAAAAGTGAGATTTGGTTAAATTTGACTTTTGAATAAAAGATAAAAAGTACTGAGTAAACACAGATGCTGCTATATCTATTATTATTTGATGAGACCACACAAACGAAGTAGCTGCAAGACTAATAGAAACTAGTAAAAAAGCTCTTTATGCTTGAATAGAAAAAGCTAAAGACTGAAATAGAGTTTGAGATATTTCTAGTTCTATCCAACAAGAAGTAGAATGAGCTTGATTTAAAATAATTAAAGAACTAAGTTGACATGGGATAGGTTATAATCTTCATGAAAAACCTTATATATACAACTATTGAAAAGCCTGAACAGGTCAAATTTTAAAAGAATGAATGACCATTGCAATTGAACCAATTATATGAGAAACTAGTTGAGAAATATATGATAAATGAAGTTGGGAAATATATGTAAAAGATTGAAGTTTGGGTTGTCAATTTGAACATACTGTTTTGATAACATCTTGAGATGCAGAAATAATAATATAAAAAGCTAACTTTAAAAGTTAGCTTTTTATATTATTTTTCAAATCACTTTGGAGGATTAATTTGATTTGCAGGATTATATTCAACTTTAAATCAATTAGGTCATCTTCTTATATAATTCAAATCATATTTAACTGCTTCATCAAAACTAGAACAAGTTTTTCATCAAGGACATTTAAATGGTCATGCTCATATTGCTCATCATATTGTATTTCTTGAAAATAAAGATCATATAAGTATTAAATCATTTTGTAATTCGTTAGTTCTAGTAGGAGAATCTTCAGGATTTCAAGATATAGTTCAATTATGTGTATAAAATCAACTATTTGATTTAGATAACAAAGAACCATCTGCATATATTATAGCATTAATTTCTGTAACATTTGGAGTTATATAAACATTTCAAACTGTTTTATCAGCCAAATTATCTTTAATAACAATTATTCATAAATTAGTAGCAATATCTCATGTAATAAACAAATTTCAATTCTTTATAATTAATGTATTTACTCAAGCAGGAGCTGAAGAAATTGTATAATTTCAATCGTAATACAAGACTCAAGAGACATTAGATCAAGAACTTCTTCATCTAATTAAATTATAAGCATTACTCTTAATTTGTTTTCTCATTTCAAGTTTATCCAAGCTTGTAAAAGCTGATTGCTGTCAAGTAATCGTATAATTTGCATTATTAGAAATAGGAGCATCTCATTCAATTACTCAATCCGCATCAAGTCAATAAAAAACCGATTTAGTTTCCTCCATCCATGAATTATCTCATCATGCTGAAGTATTAAGACGATAAATAACATCCTTTCAGTTAACTTCGTTTGTTATAAAGGGTTCTGTTTTAATTCAATAAGAAGGGTGATCCGAAATTTTATCAAGTGAAATATAATTTAAAACAAAATCCAATTTAGTTCTATTTATAGGTGAAGGAACCATCCAAGGATCTGTTGATGGCAAAGGAAAAACTGGTGGCAGTACCGTTCAAATAGTATTAATTTCATTATCCTTTCTGATAACAGAATAATAACCATTTGTACTTGTAAGTGAAGATAAATAATTTGTAATAGTAAAATCATCACTACAAATACTTGAAGGACACCTACTATTATTTTTCTTAACATCAATCCTCATAGTTTGTTCAGTTCAAGCCTTAAATTCCGTATCATTATCTATAACAAAGTCTCAAGAAAATGGTTTTTCAAACCTAACATAATTAGTTAAAGCCTGAGAAAGTGTTTTTACTCATCAATCCGGTGTAATATCATAATCTCTATTATGAGTAGGGAGTGTTAATTTAAATCTTAACCTTTTATTTGCTGGAGCATATGACTGAATATTAAAACATGCTCTAGATCACCTAAAAGTAACTAAATGTTTATCATCTCATGGTCAAGTATAAGAATATCAAGGACCTGTATCATAAGGTCAAGAATTACCAATTCAAGGTTGATCTTTAATTTCAATTGCCTCTACATAAGGTTCTCAAGATCTCTGATCTAAAGCTATTCACTTATTATTATAAACTGAACCACTTGAAAGTAGATGTGAATTAAAATCACTTGAAAAATTAACAGCTACTCATTTAATATTATTTCAATGTCATGTTTGATAATTACCAAAATCTGGAGTTCTTAATGAATTATAACCAGTTCAACTTATAACTTGATATCAATTCGATAAACCAACAGAATCATATCAAATAGGGTTTGAAAAATTATCTGTGATATTGTAACATATTTTCGCAACATCAGTATTATCATTTTTTTGATCTGCATTGGAGTAAGGATATGCTCATCATGGATAAGAAACTACCCCTAATCATTCTACCCTCATTTCATTAGTTGGAATAATAGTTAAAGGAAATTCAACATCATTACCAACTTGTATTAAGTCTCAACTAGATGTTTTATCAAAAAATTGTAAATTAAACTTATAATCTCATCTAAGTTTTGTTTTAATATTAAAATTTCTATCTTGAACTTTATCACTAAAAGAATGTGTTCAAAGTCAATAAGGAAGAACAGAAGTTGGTGTAGATGAGTCTCAAATAATTTTTCAATCAACAATCAATTGACCTACTATTTTTTTAACAGTTCATCATGTATTAAATTCATTAAAATATTTTATTCACTCTATATTATATTCTCAATCTGTCGCTTCAACTATCATTCTTCATAAATAGTCAAATCATCATCAATTAATAGTAGCTCATGAATAAGTTCAATCTGGCTTATATGATCAAGAAAATGAAAAACTATTAGTTGGAGGAGGAATAGGAGTATCACTAAAAGAAGAGCTTGGAGGAGTTGGCTAGATTAACTGCCGATCAATAGTATGTTCATCAAGAATAATATCATTCATTTATTGATCAATCTCATTTTGTTGGATTATAAAAATCATAATAATTAGTTGAAGTATATCTATATCATTTTTCTGTTCTTCTAAACATCCTTCTTTCAAGGATTAAATCTCAAGTTCATGATGTTTGTATTGATCATGGAGCTAATCATGCAAATAGACTTCAAGTAAAGAAAAATTCTCATCTATGACCTATATATTGATCAGGACCTGGTGCACCAAAATTATGAGGAGGATAAATATTATAATGAGGAAGTCAATTTTTCTCAACATTAGTAAAAATTAATTCTTCTATCTTTTCCTTAGTTACAGATCAATTTGGAGTTTGATATAATCTAACTCTTCAGCTATTAAGAGCTGAATTTCATAATTCAATTTCCAATTCAACTAAACTATTAGTAAATGTATAACTACCAGCACTATAAGTAGCATTAGGCTTATTAGTAAATCAGCTTCAACTAAATCAAGAAACAACAATATTATTTCCATAAACTTTATAGTCTGAATTATTTAACCTTTCTATGTCTCCATTTGAATTAATAGAAATAGTTAATTCATCTATAGAATTATATTGAACCCAACTACTGTAATACCATCATCATAATCATATACAAGGATTACTTGATTCTGGAGGCGGAACAAAACCTGGACATGCTTTAGCATTCTTTAAACCTAAGATATAGCCTGGAATAGAAAATTTTCAAGGTCTATCTAAAATATACCTTCTTTTATAACTAGCATCGGGATCGGTATTAAATATAACATCAACATAACCAGAACCAGTATAATTTCAAAATGAGTCTTTTATACATTTTACACTATACACTGTAGATGACGGAGAAAATGCAGGAGGTGCAGCATTAGTTATATTTTGATTATTAAGATTTATTCAATATACTAATAAAATAAGAGTAAATAATATAAAACTAATAATTGATGCTTTTTTTGTTTTAGTTTTCATAAAAATATTTTTAAATAAATTAATTTAATGTAAATTCTATATCCAGTTTTTTGTTTAGAACCTTTAAATCAGATGTTAACCATATTCAAGAATCAAAATCTAAATTTCATATAAATGGTAAATTATACTTCTCCTTTTCCTCAACTGTTAATATTTTGTTTTTAGGAATCAGATTTGAATAGTTTCCATTAAATTTGATATTATTTAAATTAGACAAAACCTTAACTGGTTTATTTATTTTTAATTCTTCATTTCATTTATATGCTTTGACTAATGCAAATGAATCATTTTTAACTCACCTTCATAAGTACGATAGTGTTTCTCTATCAAACTTTTTTAATGAAAATATACTTAAATCTTTGTTTTTTATATCAAATAAATATAAATCTATATCTCATAATACTTTTTTTCATGATTTATATACAAATGTATCCGGTTCTAGTATAAATTCATAATTCTCAGTTTTGTGTGAAAATCATTCTGAAGATTTTATATTCTTACTAAATGTATACTTTTCTAATTTTGGTTTTAGTCTAAATTTATTTTCTGGGCTTATTATTCAAGAATAAAATGTTTTATAAAATCAAATATATCATTTTTTAGTTACTTTTAAAATATGATCCATTTGATAATTTAATTCAGAAGAAAACATATGTTTAAACTCAATTTCTTTTTGATCAAGAGATAATCACAAATCATCTTTTCAAAATATCCTACTATTATTTTGATCTACCAATTCTTCAACAACAAAATCTGCCCTAAATTTCATACAATGAACATCCATTTTAAATTTATCACAATATTCTTCTTTCGCTTTTAGTACTTCTGATATCTCTCATACCGTAGATTTCAAAATCAATAATTTATCAATTTCTCTTGAAGTTTTAAACTTAGATATTTTTTCTATTTTTTCCTTAAGATTTTTTCATCATTCAACAGTTTTAATATTTTTAATTAATTTTTCCTTACTTATTTCTTCTATTTTCTCTTCTTTTAACTCTTTTTTAGGTTCATTTTTTATTTCCTCTTTTGATTCATTTTTTTCTACCAGATTTTTATCATCTTCTCCCTTATAAACATTGCTTTTATTAAAGCAAGAAGATAATATTAGAAGCAAAAATATTATTGTTAATAACTTTTTCATAATTTTATTAATGATAATTAATATATAATATTCTCTCAATAATACCACAGAATAAACTTTTTTACAAATTTTAAGCTATTTACATTGCTAATACTTATTATAAAATATAATATAGATGATTTTTATAGTATTAAGTGAATTTTATAGCGAAAATTTTATTACAAAAAAAAATAAGGAATAAAATTCCTTATTTTTTCATTTTTATCATCTTGGCATTCAATAAAAATCAAGTCATTTACTATCAACCATAGATTTTGTTAGAAAATTTTTTTTCTTTCATTTCAAAAAAAATCATCTTTCATCTATTATTCATTGTTCTCTAAGACTATCTGGATTTTTTGTCTTAAGTTTTTTCTTTGGAAACTTCTGTTTATTTTCAAAATAATGATTTCTCTCCTTGTAACTTTGATTTTTTCTAACAACTAAATTCTCATTACCAATATAGACAGAAAAATCTCACTTTTTCTTGTTTTTTGCTAATTTTCTAGCTGCAGCTTGTTTTTTTACAACACTTGACTTCAAACCATGACTATTTGCCATATATATATTTATTTAATAATAATTTAATACAAACATTATATATAAAAAAAAAGAAAACACAAGGCAGAAAATATTTTTTTAACCTCATCTTTCTATTTTTAAAACAAAATGGAGCGGGGGACGAGGTTTGAACTCGCACACCCAAGGGTTGAAGCCTTAGTACACTCACTCTTTTATGTTACCCCCGCAAAAGTATAGATTTTTTAAATGGTGGGGCATCCGGGGCTCGAACCCAGGACCTCCTCCTTAAAAGGGAGTTGCTCTACCAACTGAGCTAATGCCCCAAATAAATTACCTACAAAAGCTAGAGCATTTTATTAAAAAAAACAATTTAGGCAAATTTTTTTTCGCTTTTTTTATATTTTTCTTTTTGGAGAAATCTTTTTTCAATCATAAAAGACAACATTTGTTATATTTTTACCATCGTAAACAAACAAATTTCATAAACTATTTTCGCAATTATTATACAAAAAACTTAATCAATTATTAAGTTTTGTAATATCTTTTTCTGAGAAATTATCAATATTAACAAAAAGTTCTCTAGAAAAAACTTTTTTTAAATCTAGTTCATTTTGTAAAGATAAATTATCCAAACAAATTGAATCTTTAATATCAAGATTTCAAATTTTTGTTCTTTCAAGTCAAGTTAGGTATCATCAAGTTCACAAATAAGCTCAAATATCATTAGCAATGCTTCTTATATAAGTTCAAGCACTTACTTTCAACTCTAAAATCAAAAGTGGATAATCATACTTTATTATTTTAGTTTCATAAATATAAACTTTTCTTTCTTTTAAGTCAACTTTTTTTCATTGTCTAACCAAATCACAAGCTTTTTTTCATCAAATTTTTAATGCAGAATACTTAGGAGGAATTTGATATATTTCTCATGAAAATTTCTCTAATAAAAGTACATCAATATCTTCTAACTTTATATTATTCTTGTAATAATTCTTTTTTTCTTCTGATAAATAAAAAATATCTGTTTCATTATCATATGAAGAAGAAGTTCAATCAAGCATAATATTTGCTCTGTAACTTTTAGTATCTTTCTCAAAATACGGAATAAGCTTTGTATAATTGCCAGTAGCAATTAGTAAGCATCAACTAGCTAAAGGGTCAAGAGTTCATGTATGTCACATTTTCTTTATAGATAACTTCTTTCTCATTTTTCTTATAACATCAAAACTACTTATTCAACTTGGTTTATTTATTAAAAAAAATTTATTCATTTAAAATTATTTATTTTTACATTTAAGGAATATCTGGAAATAAGTATATTAAAAATAAGAGTTATTGCAATAAGTGATATTTTTTATATAATACCTTCAATATTTAAAAAATAAAGAAATGACAAAATCACAAAGAGAATTAGAACAAATACAATGAAATCTTGAATATAGTAATAAAGAATTAAAAGTTTTTATTGCCGATTTACTTCCCTATTGAGAAATCACGGAAGAAGAAATTAAAGATAAAATAACAGAAACTGAAAATTTGGTTAATACATTCTGATGAATCGTAATACTAAAACATATTCAGAAAAAATCTATGCCGGACTATGAAACATTCATTTGAGAATGAAGATTAGATGAAATTGTAGAAGAAATGAAAGAAGCAGGAGCCAATATATTAATTATTTGAAGCGCCTTAAAAACGGCACAAATATATAATATAAATGAAAGATTAAGAAGCATTTGAGCTAAATGCTGGGATAGAATAGATTTAATTTTAAAAATATTTGAAAAACATGCATGAAGTGCTGAAGCTAAATTACAAATTGAATTAGCTAGTATTAAGCATATGTGACCAAGAATTTTTTGAATGTGAATGGAATTATCAAAACAATGATGATGAATATGAACAAGATGAAAATGAGAAACAAATACAGAAATAATGAAAAGACACCTTGCCAAAAAAGAAATAGCAATAAAGAAAGAATTAGATAAATTTAAAAAAGTAAGAGCAGAACACAGAAAATCAAGAAAAAGAAAATGATTACACACTATATGAATAGTTGGTTATACAAATGCTGGAAAATCGAGTTTACTAAATGCTTTAACAACTAAATGAGTTTTAGCTGAAGACAAACTTTTCGCTACTCTTTGAACATCTGTATCTAAAATGTGGATAGAAGCAAGTTATGATGAAGAAAATAATTTTGAATACAAACCTTGAATTGAAATATTATTAAATGATACTATTTGATTTATCAGAGATTTACCACCAAACTTAATTCAAGCATTTTCAAGTACTTTAGAAGATTCAATTGAATCAGAATTATTGTTTCATGTGATTGATGCCAGTGATAAAAAATTGAATGATAAAATTGAAGTAGTAAACAAAATTCTGAAAGAAATCTGAGCAAACCAAAAGAAAATATATATTTTTAATAAAATTGATTTATTAAATAATATGGAATTAGATAATTTAAAAAAGCAATTTGAAAAAACAGATAGTTTATATGTAAGTTCTAATAAAAAACTTTGATTTGACAAGCTAAAAAAGTATATAACTAAGTTTTTTCTTAAGCTATAATAAAAAAATCTATTCCCCAACCATGGATATAATAATAAGTCTTTTTTTTAAGAATATTCTTCACAAAAAAATTAAAAATTAAATAATTTACTAAAGAAAATTTCAAGAAATCAATTAATAATTGATTTCTTTTTTGATTTAAAATTTTAAAAGGCTATAATACAAAAAGTTGTAAAAAACCTTATTTTATAAAAATAGTATATGAAAAAAATTAACAAAATAATAGCAACTCTTTTTATTTGTTTAATCGGGATTTATAGTCCAAAAATATTTGCAACAAATAATGTTACTAATAATTGAAACATAATAAAAGAACATAATTTATCTAAAAGTTATTTAAATAAAACTAATTTGTGAAAAAAATATATTAATAAAATAGATAATTTTATTGAAAAAAATAAATATAACACAAAAATATTAAATAAATTATCGAAAAGAATAGAAAAATTGATCCTTAGTAATAAGATAAAAGATAAAACTGCCAAAAATGTTTTAATTTATATGAGAAGTAAAATTAATTTAGTTTTACTTGAAGTAAATAAAAAAGAAGAGAAAATAGAAGATAAAGATAAAAAATATATTGAAGATAAAATAGTAAATTTACAACTCAATTTATTTGAAAAATGAGTATGAGTTTTGGAGAAATTAAGCAAAGAATTTGAAAATTTAACTAATTATGAAGAAAAATGAGACTTTGAAATAAATCTAGATATTAATCAAGAACAATTATGAGTTGTAAAATCAAATTTAAAACTAAATAATTATATAGCTAAAAACTCATTATTAGATTCTCAATTAAAATCTTTAGTAGAAGCATCTATTAAGTCATCTATAAAATGAGAAGATGAAATAGATATTAATTTATCATGATTAATTGATTATATTTCTAAAGATTGAAATCTTTACCTATTATTAAGTAAGTTAGATATAAAAGATAAAAAAGTAAATGATGATTTAAAAATACTTATTAGCAAAATTAAGGAAATTGCTAATAAAAATAAATATATAAAATATAGTAACGATGAGACTCAAGAAGCAATGATTTTTTTGAAATCACTTAATCCATCTATGATTATAAATAATACTAGAAATTCTCTTTCAGAACCTCTTATAACTGCTTATAAAAAAGAGTGAAACAGATATTATCTTAAACCTACAAAATATGCTTGTGATAAAATAAAAAGCATCCCTAATATGATTTATTGACTAAATTGATGAAAATGTAGTGACTGAGAATATAATGAATTTTTAACTGAATTAGATGAAGCATGAATATTTTATGCTGAGATACTAAAAAATAATAAAATAAAAATCGGATTCGTATGAAATAAAATGTTATGAATAAATACAAACGAGTGATATATTATATTTGACAATGAGAAAGTATTAGAAGTTAATTATAAATTTGATGCATGAATGTTCTGATCAATGTTATTAGATTACAAACATAATAATCACTTAAATTTTAATATAAATTCAGATAATACAAAGCTTAATTATGAATCTACATTAAATAAAAAGAATGAATGTACTGAAATGAGTTTTAGTTTTAAAGAAAAATGATACCCTTTTATCTCAGATGTTAAACTAAGTTTAGAAAATAAAAAAATAAACGGTAAATTTGAATTCAAATTTCTTAAACATAATTGGGAAACAGGAGAAAAAATGGAGAAAAATAAAATAATATGAACTATAGATTGAAAAACTAACTACGATAATAAAATAGAAAAATTAAACATAAATTACTCATGAGTTGAAGATTCAAAAGAATTTTTAAACTGAAAGATTAATATCTCAGGTTCTACTTTTAACTTTGAAAATAAAACTGATAGTGAAGAATTTAAATCAAATACACTATTAAATTTCAAACTTGATAAAAATAAATTACCAACAAATTGAAAACTTCTTATTTCTATAAAAGAAAAAGAAGAAACTTATAATAATTTTAATGAGATACTTTTCGTTAACTTAAAAGTTATAGATTGAAAAATAAATTGAAAAACAAAAGTTTTTGAATGAAAGGAAATAATTTTTGATGCAACTCATAAGTGAGAACTAGCTTATAAAAAATTCAGATTAGACAATAATATCAAATTTTGAAAATACTTATCACAAACTTTGAATTATTCAAAACAACCAAATAATAACCAATTAGAAGTAAATTATAATATTTCTATAGATCAAACTTATAATAAGAATAATTTAGATTTATTTATGAATATGTTAATGTGAGAAAAAGAAGCTTTTAAAATGAAAATAAAAAATACTTGAAAAAGAGAATTCAAAAAAACTGAAATCAAAGCACCTAAAAATACTATAGATTATAAAGAAGTATTTGATACATATGATTATTAAAATAAAAAAGTTCAACTTATCTAGTTGAACTTTTTTATTTCATTAAATGTAAATATGGAACACCATAATATTTAAATAAGCTTCTTGATCAAAATTTCTTTTGTTTTTTATCAGATAATCACAATTTATCAATCCACTTTTGAACTTGGGTATTACTTTCTCCTTCTATTTCTAATAATGCTGGAATTTGCTCATATTTATCTATATCAAATTCTACACCATTTATATTAAACGAAATTCTAAATTTCTTTTTTTCTCTTGTTTTTTTCATTCAATATTTTTCTAAAACACTAGAAAAACTATCAATATCAGATATTTCCATTTCATGTTCATCTTTAACTACTAATTCCCTATCCTTTCTCTTTCTTTTAATAGTATAAAGATGTGTTTCTCATTTTTTTCTAACTCTAAACATTCTTTTATTATTATCCATTTTTGTTTTATGTTCATTATCCCCTGATGGAAAATCATAATATACATCATGGATATATCATTCAAAAGTTTTTTTTCATCAAAACTCCTGTAATTTCCTTACTATTTCCGCACTATCAATATCAAGGATTTTAATTTCTTTTTCTAACATTATTTTTATATTAAAAATATAATAACTAGAATAGTATACATACTATATATAATTTGTCAAGATGTATGTAACTTATTGTGTGAGTTCGTAACACATTATGATTTTCTAAAAATAACTATATCTTTTAGAATATATATAACTTATCTTTTCTCATATTTACAATACCTTTTAATAAAACACTCTCTACATTTTGGTTTTGATTTACATATATATTTTCAATGCAATAAAAATAAAGTATGCAATATTTGATACAACTTTGTATCTTTAGGTAAATTAGTTTCTAAAAAATTCTTTACTTCCAAAACTTGTTTTTTACTATTAAAATTTAATTCATTATTTAATCAAAATAAACGATTTATTAATCTAAATACATTTATATCAACAATAAAAGAAGGTTTATCTAGTCATAATAATAATATGCAATCTATAGACTTTTGTCATACTCAAGGGAGTTTTTCTAGTATATTAATTATTTCTTTTATACTTAATTGTTTTAGGCTTTCATAATCAATATCTGAATTTATTATATTTACAATTTTTTCTGCCTTATTATTTTGCATTCAAGCAACTTTTATTAAATCTGCAACTTTTTCAACCTTAGCAAACTTAAGTAAATCAATATCAGGATATTCATTTATTAAATTGTTAGTTGCTTTTTTCTCATTTTCCAATGTTGTTCTTAATGATATTATAATTCAACAAATTGTATATATTACTTCTTTTCTAAAATTTATGTTTGGGTGAGAAGGACGAGGATAAGTTTGGTTATTTATAAAAGAATATTGCTCTCATAAAATAATTCAAACCTCAATAAGATTTTGATAAATTAAGTTATGAAGATCTTTTAATTTATATTTTTTTATTAGATTTTGTGCTTCTATGTCAGAAGATATTATATGTTCCATATTCATTATTATTTACATATAAATTTCATAATTTTAAAAAACTATGAGATAATTATCAAATAAAAGAAAATTTCATATTTTGATTTATTTCTTTTCATATTTGCAAACTCTGACTTTAAAAAACTCAAAAAATTCACCAAGTAAATATTTTCTTCATATTATCATTTATTATAATTAGATTTAGATATTTTTTTCATTTCTGAAATTTCTTCTAACATTTCTTGATCCTTATTATTTAATCACCTTCACAACATAATAATTGGAAGCATTTGAAATTCATTTTCACTGAAGTTTTCATCATCTAAAATACTTTTCCTATTCCTATATAAACCATCAACATACATATAATCCATTGGACTATATGCTATTGGGATATAACTTGATCATTTAAAAGAAGAACCTCAAAATCATAAATTTTGATTAACATAAGTCATTATATATCTATAATCTGTGTTATTCTTTAAAAATTTTGAAGTTTTGTGGTATAGTCATCACATCAAATTAGATGGAGCTCAATTTATCGCAAAAGCTCTAGTCATATTTAACATTTCTTCTTTTTTATTTACATTAGAAAATGCCACTAAAGGATAAGTTCTATCTAACTCACTGATAGAATTATATGCCAAAATTTGTCAATTAGAATCAGTAAATCAGAAATGATACTTGGTGTCATTTCTCTTATTCTTAATATAATGTAAATTCTCTTGAATAAAGAATCAATCTTTCTCATCGACAAAACCAAACTCCAACTTATCAATAACTTTTCAATTTTTAATAATCAAATTTTCTCAATTTCTAAATCTTAATTTTGAATCTTCATAGTTCTCTAATTCTCAATAAAATTCATTATAATTCTCAACTAAATCCAATAATCTTTCCTTCAATAATAAAATTAAATCTGATATATTATCATAATTTAGCTTTATGTTAGATAATTCAGATAAAGGAGTATCAACTGATAATCAATTATAAATTTGATTTAACTGTAATTGAGGCAAATGCAAATCTAAATGGGTTATAAACAAATTTTCTGGTATATTATTTAAATATTCAAAATTGCTAGTTATATATAATACTTTTTTATTTATATCAAATATTATTTTATTTGTATCTTTTGCTAATGGATTATCGGAGTTATAGAAATCATTTATTAATTCTTCTTCTATTTTATACATAACAAAGACAATTAAAATATAAAATCTTATTAGAAATAATCTTATATATTACAAAAAGTTAAACTATTCTCCATCCCCCATTCTTTTATTCACCTCATCCCAAACATCTTTTGGAATATTTTTTGCTATTTTAACTTTGGGGTAGTTTACTGCTGCTAAAAATGGTCATCTTCTAGAATTTTGTACTTTTAGTTGTTCTCAGCTTTCTTCATCTACCAAAAGTCACTTTTCAGTTAAGACCTGTTCTAAAATCTCTTCTTTTTCTGATTTAATCTTCCCTATCCATTTTACTTTTGGATATTCTGAACTTGCTAAAAATGGTCAATATCTTCAAGTTTTTACTACAATTGTTCATTCAATTCAATCTGGACAAGGTTTTCATTCATATTTAGCCTTTAAAGAAGTTAAAATACCCTTTTCTTCTTCAGGTTGATCAACATATTTACAATCAGGATATCAAGAGCATCAAATAAATTTTCATGCTTTAGAAAACCTAAAGATTAAATCGTTTCAGCATTCAGGACATTTCTTTCAAACTTTTTCAATTACTTTCTCAGCCTTATCTCAAGCTTCTTCCAAATCTTTTTTAAGTGTTCAATTCCAAAAAGTATCAAGCATTTTTACATATGTTTCTTTTCATTCAGCTATCTTATCAAAATCCTCTTCAACCTCTTTTGTAAATTTATATTCCATCATTTTGGAAAAATATTTTTCTAAAAAATCAGTAACAGTAAAGGCAACTTCTGTTGGAGAGAGGTACTTTTTATTAATTTTTTCTATATATCATCTTTCAATAATAGTAGATATAGTCGGCGCATAAGTAGAAGGTCTACCAATTCATTCTCATTCCATTTTCTTAACTAAACTAGCCTCTGTATATCTAGCAGGTGGTCTAGAAAAAGTTTGATTTGCTTCAAGGTTTTTTCATATCAAAACTTCTCAAATAGGAATCTCTGGCAATGTTCAAGATTCACTTTCATCATCATTTTCATCATCTGTTCACTCAATATAAAGTTTCATAAATCAATCAAACTTTATAACTTCTCATTTTGTTATCCATTCTTGTTTATCTGCTTTAATAGGAGAAAAAGTAAATGTTGTAACCTCAACAATAGCATCTGACATTTGACTAGCTAAGGTTCTTTTCCATATTAAAGTATAAAGTTTTAATTGCTGAGTATCAAGGTAAGAAGCCAAACTTTCTGGAGTTCTATTTAAATCAGTTGGTCTTATTGCTTCATGAGCCTCCTGAGCACCAACAGATTTAGTTTTATAATTTCTTCTTTTATAATAATTTTTTCAAAAACTTGATTCTATAACATTCTTAGCTTGAGATTTTGCCAAATCTGACAAATTAGTACTATCTGTTCTCATATAAGTAATCAATCACTCTCTTTGACCATTTCATAAATCAATTCATTCATAAAGTTTCTGAGCTAACATCATTGTCTGCTTAACTCAAAAACCAAATTTCCTTGCTCATTCTTGTTGTAAACTAGAAGTAGTAAAAGGAGCTCAAGGTGTTCTTTTACTATCTTTACTAACATTATCAACTAACTTAAAATCTAACTTTTCTTTAGAGCTTAGACAGATAGTATCTTTTTTAGTCTTTCATTCTTTTAAAACAGTAATATCTTCATATAATGTTGCTAATAATTTTTCAACATCTTGTTTATTATTTAACTTTTTTACTTTTCAAGATATTTTTTTAAACTCTGATTTAAACTTAATACCACTAGATTCTAAAGAAATAAAAACTTTCCAAGATTCCAAAGGTTTAAAATTCTGAATTTCTCTTTCTCTTTCTACTATCAATTTTACAGCAACTGACTGAACTCTACCTGCTGAAAGTCATTTTCTTATCTTTTTCCATAAAACAGGACTTATTTTATATCAAACTAATCTATCTAAAACCCTTCTAGCTTGCTGAGCATCTACCAATTTCATATTTACATTCTTTGGATTCTCAATAGCATGAATTATAGCTTTTTTAGTAATCTCATGAAAAACTATTCTTGGTACTTTTTCTGGATCTAAATTCAAAATATAACATAAATGCCATCATATTGCTTCTCATTCACGATCCTCATCGGTAGCTATCCATACTTTAGAACTAGATTTTGCCAACTTTACAAGACTTTCAACTGTTTTCTTTTTGTCTTTACTTATTCAGTATTCTGGAACAAAACCATTATCAATATCCACTCAAATTTTCTTTTGAGGTAGATCTCTAAAATGTCACATTGAAGCAACTACTTTATAGTCAGGACCTAAAAACTTTTCTATTGTTTTTCATTTTGCTGGAGACTCAACTATTACAAGATTTTTTGCCATTTAATATTATTTAATAAATATTTTTTATATATGTTAAGGAGTATTAACTTTAAGTCAAAAAAAAATGAATATAATATTAGTTTTTTACAATATTTTTTGTATAAATGCAGAAAATATGTTAAAATACTATAAATGTTTTAACATATTTTATAATAAATAATGGAAAGAATCAATATAACAAAGAAAATTAATGAGTTTACATCTAGTGAATCTGAAAAGTGAGAAAAATTGTCTTCTCATGAGGCACAGGAACTATATGATATTTATAATAAAAATAAATATTCTACACTTATATATTCAAGAAGAAATACTAGAAAGCTTAGAGAACAAATTTGATGAAAATGAGATATTCTGAAAAATTCTGACTGGAAAAAAATAAAAAATTTAATAGATAAATCATCTACAACTATAAATCCCGAAGAAAATGATATAGCAAGTAAACCAAAAATAAACGAGAATGAGAAACATAAATCAATTGATAATCAAGAAGTATGAAAAGAAATACATGAGCAAATAACAAAATTATGAGATAATATATGAAAAATAAACTCTGTTAGCTCCTTAAAAAGTTACTGTGAAAATAATAACATTAATGTTAAAAAGTTACAAACTGTCATATGAGTAGTAGCTGATTGAGATATATGACCAATTACTTTTAGAAATTTAAAACTTTATATTGAATTTAAAAATAGAATATCAGATTTTACAGAAGAAAATATTAATAATTTAAGTGAAAAAGATAGTGCTAAGCTATTTTCTATCTTTAAAGAAAGTGAATGAATAAAAAAAGATTGTTATTCTTTTATTGCACATATATCAAAAGAAATTAAATGAAAATTTGATTTATTAAGTAATTTTTTAATTTATAATAAAATTTTTAATTCTAAAAAAAATCGATATAGATGATCTCTTACACAGTTTTTAAGAATTGAAAACTCCCAAGAAACAAACTTTAATGACTTAATGAATAATCTTGAAAATAGCCCAACAAATTCTATTTTTCTAATATCAATGAATACAAAATGAAAACCATATTATGAACATACATGATTCATTACAATTGAAGAAAATGGTAAAATATATTTTACTCATTGAGAAACCACAGAAAAAGAATGAAAATTAATTTCATTATGAGCTATAAAGGAAGAAGTAACTAGAGCTTGATGATATTTCGATTCATCAACAATCAGAAAAAGATATAAAAAATGATTTTTTAATCTTAAAAGAATTGCATAAAAAAAGAGCTAAACAGATTATCTAGGAAAAAGCTCTTTTTTTATGCAATTCTAATTTTTCTTTTTGTCTTCTATTCTTTTTAAACTAATTCTTCATTTTAAAAGATCAACTTGTAATACTTCTACCTTTATTAAGTCTCACTGCTTAACAACATCTTCAACCTTTGCAACTCTCTTAGAAGAAAGCTTTGAAATATGAACCATTCAAGACTTAGATTTAAAATCCACGATTGCTCAGACTCAATCTATTATTTTAGCGACTTCTCAATCATATATATCTCAAGGTTTTGGTTCCCAAAGCATTTGTTTTATATCATCTATTGCCTTTTTTCATCATTCTTGAGTTTCAGCAGTTATTGTAGTCATTCAATCATCAGCTATTGAAACTTTTACAGCATAATCCTTTTCCATTCTCTGAACATTTTCTCATCATTTTCATATAATAACTCTAATTTTATCTTCTGGAATTTGTAAATTCATAATTAATGGAGCAAATGGAGAAAGCTCTTTAGAAACTTCTGGAACATATTTTAACATCCTTCAAAGAATATAGTCAGTTGCTAATTTACTCTGAGCAAAAGTTTCTTCAAAAACTTTCATCTTTAGTCATTTTATCTTTACATCTAACTGCATAGCCGTAATTCATTTTTTAGTTCTAGCAACTTTAAAATCCATATCTCAAAGAAAATCTTCTTGAGCTTGTATATCTGATAAAATCTTATAATTTCATGTATTATCATCATAAATCATACCCATTGCAACTCAAGCAACTGGTGTTTTTATTGGAACTCATGCATTCATCAAACTCATAGTACTTCAACAAACACTTGCCATAGAACTAGAACCATTACAAGTAGTAATTTCTGAAACCAATCTCATAACATATGGAAAATCTTCTTCACTAGGTAAAACAGGTTCTAATGCTTTTTCTGCTAATGCTCAATGTCATATTTCTCTTCTTCAAACTCATCTCATCATTCTCACCTCTCAAACACTATATGGAGGGAAATTATAATGGTGTATATATCTTTTAGTATCTTCTTTCATCATACCATCTATTAATTGTTCGTCATCTGGTCATCATAGAGTTGTAATAGTTAGAGCTTGAGTCATTCATCTTTGAAAAATTGCAGATCAGTGGGCTCTAGGCAAAACTCATCATTCTCAAATAACTTTTCTTACTTCATCTAATTTTCTTCAGTCAAGTCTAAGATCTTTTTCAAGAACATTAATTCTCATAACCTCTTTAACTCTTTTATAAACAAGAGCTCATACAAAAGAAAAGTCTTCATCTTCACTAAAAATAGCTGATGTTATCAAAAACTCTCTTACTTCATTATCTAGGTCATTCAGAGCTTGTTGAAATTCTTTTTTTCACTTATTATAAAGAGATTTTAACTTCTCTACTGTTAAATACTCTTGAACATATTTATAGCATCATTCATCTGGATTATTAAAACTTACACTTAACTTAGGAATTCAAAATAATTTTTCAAAATCTTTTACAAAATCTATTTGAGCATTACAAAGCTCCTTAATTAATTCAAATCAATATTCCAAAGATTTTAACATTTCCTCATCAGAGACTTCATTTCAAGAAGCCTCAACCATAGTTATAGCATCTAATGTTCAAGCAAGAGTTAAATTAAGTTTTGCTGATTTTTCTTCTTCATTTTTTGGATTAAAAATATACTCTCAAGAATTAGTTAAAACAATTTTCACTCAAGATACTGGAGCTTCAAATGGTGTTCAAGAAATAAGCAAAGCTAATGAAGCTGAAGTTATTCACCAAGCTCAAAGATCTGAAATAGAATCACTAGATAATACTGTACAAATAATTTGTGTATCATTAATAATTCACTTAGGAAACATAGGTCTAATAGGTCTATCTATCATTCTGGAACTAAGAGTAGCAGATTCACTTGGTCTAGCTTCTCTTTTCATAAATCTATTTCATCAAATTTTTCAAGTAGCATAAAACTTTTCTTGATAATCCACTACCAAAGGAAAAAAATCTGCCTGCTCATTAAGTCAATCTTCTTTATATCAAACTGTAGTAAAAAGCATATTTCACAAGGTATCTGTCATTGTAATAGCTCAATTAGCCAAAAGACCTAATTTACCGGTTTCAAAAGATAAATCCTTTCAAGCAATATTATAGGTCTTTTTTAATGGCACTAAATCTGGTGCATTTTTATCTGATATTCATATCATAAAAACAAAATATTATTTTATAAAATAAAGATTTAATAACTAATATTTTATCTTCCTAAGATTATTCCAGAATATTTTCTGAAACAAGTTTTAGATAGACAAAATATTATAAAAATCATTAAATCTATTACAGAGTATATACTTTTTAAAAAAAATTCAAAAAGAAATACCAAAAGTAAGATTATTATTAATGCCAAACCTTTGAGCTATTATAAGATGTCTGAGTCTCAAAATATAATACAGCTCAAAAGAAATCATTAACCCTTAATAAAAAGTCAACTTCTTCAAAAACATCATTTTTTAACCTGTCAAGCATTAAGTACCACTGAAAAAAACCCTCAGGCACTATATTATCTTCATCAAATTCAATTTTTTCCATAATTTATAATTATTACACTTTTTAATTATTTTCCCTTCTTTTCAGATTGTTTCTTTATCATTTCTTCATGTTTATTCTTCTTTTCTAAAGCTCTTTTTTTCTTAATTTCTTCCTTTTTCTCTTCCCATAATTTTTCCTGTTTTTCGATATCTTCTAGCATTTTATTTATTTTAGTTTCTACAGATTTTTTTGGTTTAGAATACTTCTCACGACTTACATTCAAAATCTTTTTATATCTAGCATGAAAAACCTGATTATTTTTAATATGAGGACCAAAAGTTCATGCTGAGAAAATAGGGCTAGGCATACCATCAATAAGCTGTTTTAAATAAATATTATATTTACTTAAATTCATCAAATCTTCTTCATTTATATCTCAAGCAAATACATCTTTTAATATTTTAGAATCGTTGTAACCTGTTTGAAAAGCTATAATACTTCAAACATTTCAAAAAACCGCTCAACTGACCTCATCACTCATTTGATCTATATATTGATTTGCCATAACTAAGTTTAACTTATATTTACGAGCTTCTGAAAGAATCGTGGCAAAACTATCTGTCGCAAAATTTTGAAACTCATCAACATACAAATAAAAACTTTTTCTTTTACTTTCATCAATATCAGCCCTACTCATGGCATCCATCTGAAACTTTGTAACCATCATTGCTCAAAGTAAAGCAGAGGCATCTTCTCAAATCTTTCATTTACTGAGATTAATTATAATAATCTTTTTATTATCCATTGCCCACCTAATATTAAATGAATTTTTTGGCTGTCATAATACATTCCTAAGTATCGTACTTGACAAAAATTGTCAAACTTTATTAAGAATCGGAGCTGTAGCTTCTGTTTTCTGACTAGGTGTCATTTTTCAAAATTCTTGAACCCAAAAATTCTTTACTACTCTATCAGTAATCTTATTAACAACTTTTCATCTATAAACTTCACTAGTTAACATAAGTGGAATACTAATAAGAGTAGTATTTGGGTATTCTAACAATGCTAAAATAGTATTTCTAAGAATGTGTTCTAATCTTGGTCACCAACTATCTCAAAATATTTTTTTAAATATTCCAACAAGTCCAGAAGCCACCAATGGCCTAAATTCAGGATTAACATCATCAAGCATATTAAAAGCTATAGGCCAATCAGTATCACTTGGATCGAAAATTATAGCTTGATTAGTTCTTGATTTTGGAATAAGTCAAATAATAGATTCAGCCAAATCACCATGTGGATCGATTACTGCTACTCCTCTATCTTTTTTTATATCATCAATTATCATATTCTCAAGCAAAGTAGATTTACCCATTCATGTTTTTCAAATAACATAAATATGCCTTGCTCTATCAGAAGCTCATATACCAAAGCTCATATCAGTTCAACGAAAATTAGTTTTTCATAATGGTGTTAAATCACTTTCTGGTTTTATATCATCAGATAAATCAGGATCTATAATTGGTAAATCTGAAGGTGGTTCAAACTTACGAGCTGAAACCCAGTTAATTTGAGGGGTTTTTACATAGGTTGTAGGTAAATGAACAAGTCCAGATAATTCATTTGTTGACAAAATAAAACTTTGTTTTCAAATTTTTCTTTGTTTAACTTCATTTATTGTTTCTTCAGCATTTGAAAATCATGCAAACACAAGAGAATTTTGTCAATAATTAGAAAAAACTCAAAGAGTTGAGCTAACTTCTTTTATTGATCACTTTGCTTCAACAGGATCTTCTCAAGCATGAATTAAATTTATACTTGTTCTATATCAAGACAAAGATAATTTATTTAAAAAAGTACTTGGAATTGATATTTTTTTGCCATCCAAAGTAGTCTCCTCTAAATTAGAATTTATTTCTAGAGAATTTTCTTCTTGATCATTTGGACTATCTTTTTTAAAGATTAATAAAATTAACTTAACTAATAAAGAAAAAGGTAAAATAAATATCTTTAAAATAAAATACCATCTACTCATTAACAAATTTTTATGAAACTGTGATTTTTTTGATGTAATTATATCAATTATCCTTGAAACATCATTCTTCCGCAATTTATCAGGAACTGGTGTAAAATTTATTTGAAAAGAATTAAGAGTATATTTTCACGATCTTGCTAAAGCTGAAGTAATAGAAGAGTATGGGTCAATCACCTCATTAGATCACTCTTCTTGTATTTCAGTAAAACTCTTAATTGAATAGAAGTTATGTTTTTTTAATTTTAGTTTTCAAACATATAATTTATTATTTGGAACTTTATTTAAATAGTCTCAGACTTCATGAATTTCAACATCATTATAATGAGCATAAATTTGATTCACCAAAAAATTCTTATATTTAAATGGTGATATAATAAAAAACCTAATTCTATTTCAAATTTTAGATATTTCCAAAGAGAAAGCTACCTGAGAAGAAATATTATCTTTTTTTAGAATCTTATCAAAAAAACTATTTTTTTGTAAATCATCAAAAACTTTATGTAAAACAATAAGTATATACTCAAAAACTCAAGGTCCTTTTTCATTTCTTTTATCAACAAGTACTTCTAAAATTACCTTTTTCATATTATTTTCTTAAAAATCTTTCTTCAATAAATCATTATACAAAAATATAAGATACAAAGAAAGTATGCTTAAGAAACATCTGAAGAACTCCTTAGTAAGAATAAAAATTTAGATTTTTTAGCTAGTTTTCTTAGAAAAAATTTTACTTATGCCTTTACATAGAGAAAAATTTTTAAGGAAAATTAGCAAAAAAAATTATTTTTTTCTAAATGTGAGTTTTTCAAACATTCCTTTATTATATAATAATATTTTTTAATTATTTTTCAAACTAAATGCAATAATTTGTAATTTTTAAAATTAAAATATCGGGTTAAAGAATAAAGTGTCAATAAAAAACTAATAATAGCTATTAAAAAATATATTTTCAATAAATATTAAAATACTAAAACTTTAGTTTTATTCCCCAAACTCAGTGTAAACTACAAGTAATTCTAACCTCTACCTCATCAAAATCAAAGTCTTCAAATGTAGTTTCAGGATTATCATCTTTGGTTAAAATATGTTCTTCTATCAAATCTCAATACTCATCAAAAATACTTATGTTCATAATATAGTGTTCTTCTGAGTAACTATGACTATCTCATCATACATTTACATACAAAACTTCATCTTCTAATTTATAAAAAATCATATGTTCCCTTTCTATTCAACTTTTATACTTACTTTTACCATCTAAATAATAAACTTCTTCAACAATAGCTGAAAAATGCTCTTTTCATTCCATACATACAGGACAACAAAAAGAATATGGTAAATCATCATATTTTGTTCATCATTCTATTCACAAATCTATATCTCAAATAATTTCATCGTAAATATAATTACAATTTGTACATAAATATCTCATATGTATTTTTTAAATAATTAACTAAAGTCTATCATTTTTTATGTTTCTTAATCTTTTTTATTGCCCAATCATAATGACTTGAAGTAGAAGAAATACAATAACTTCCTACACTTGTAGTACCAGTCCAAGGAAAATACTTATTTGTAAAAAGCTCTTCATCACTAAAAGATTCTATCAAATCCATAACTTCTTTATGAGATTTTTTGAGCATTTCAATTGATTTTTCGTAAGGAGTATTTTGATGAGCTTCCCAAAAACCAATATTCATCGGAGCAATATCTTTAAAAGTGTAAGGCTCTGGCAAAAAACTTGTTTTTTCTCATTTTCTATTTTTTGTTATCCAATTTATAAGAAGCTGGTGCCATTCGTATAAATGCACCAAAATATCTCTCACATTTTTATCTCTTTTCCAATGAGCTTCTTTTAGTTTAGGATTATTTGAAAAATCAAACGGAGTATTAAATTCTTTTTCAGTTAATCCCTGAGTAACTTCCCAAAGTTTTTGGAAATTAGTATTTGATAATTCTATCAAATCTTTTTTTGTTCTTGGTCTTGACATGGTTAATTTTGGTTATTAAATAAAATATTTATCTCATTTTTGCTTTAAATAAAACACTTGTAATAAACTCTATCAAAAACCCATAAATCATTCCCATAATAACAGTTGAAGAAAACATCAACATAGGACTAAAATCAGGATTTACAACAGACATAGCTCCAAAAGCATTTGGAAGACTAAAAATAAGTCCCATTACAAGTCCGTGAATACTCCAATGTTTCATATGAAATTTACTCAGTCAAATTGCAACACCAATAAGCATACGACCAGAAACAATACTTGCAGCTATCGGAAAAATAACTTCCCCATTACTTGAAGCAAAAGCTAAACATACAAATCCAAATACAAGTCCTAAAATACTTGATATAACTAATCTTTTTATTTGCATAGTTTTAAAATTAAAAAATAAAATCCCCTTTATTATATATATATTTGCAATAGTTTTTTTTGTTTTTTTTAAAATTTTCAGTTTTCCTATATTTTCAAACAACTCACTCTTTTCCTTTTTAAATATACTTACTTCCTTCTCTTACACTCAGTTTATCCATTTTATCTTTGTATTTTTCTATAAAATCTCTTACCCAAGCTGGATTTGTTTTAGAATATTCTCTTAAACTCCACCCAATAGCTTTATTTATAAAAAATTCATCTGAGCCAAAATTATTTACAATAATTTTCTCTAAAAGCTTAGTACTTGTTTTTTCTTTTCTATTAAGTTGATGATCAATAGCAATTCTTCTTACCCAAAAATCTTTATCTTTTGACCATTTTAGCATTAAATCATCAACTCTTTTATCAGTGAGTCCAATATTTCCAACAATTCTATCAAACTTGTCAATTGTATCCCACCATTGCTTTGTTTTTATATAATTTAAAATTTTTCCTATATCTTCATAAATTAAATAATCTTTCATACAAATTAAATAATCAACTACCAAATACTGAAATTCTCTATAATCATCTTTATAGCAAATATCCAAAAAATCCCAGTCAATTTTGCCAGTCTTTTTTTCTTCTTTTAAAAAATCTTTATACAAAGCTTTTCTAGTTGGTGTTTGCATACCATAAAAGCTAAATTGATTTCTCATATATCTAGCTTCCTGTAATGCTTTTTCTGGATTTTTATTTTCTTCAAAAAGTTTTTTAATTTGTTGGTATTTTTGCATAATAAGAAAATTTAAGAATTAAAATATTTTTTCATCACTTTATGTACAAGGTAAAGATTAAAAATAATAATTATTATAGCAAAAACTGAGTATAAAAATACTTCATTTAGAGAAAAATTATATTTATTAAAAACAAAATAAATTATATAAAAACATATTGGAATTTCAATTATACTTGTTATAAAAGAGGG